>NZ_JACJSA010000030.1 GCF_014697545.1 Oscillatoria sp. FACHB-1407
TCATTTTATGCTTACTCAAGGGTATTTCGTAAGCATAAAATGAGCAGCCAATTCTGAAAGCATAAGATGAGCGGTTTGCTCATCTTATGCTTTCAATCACAGTTCACAAGCTATGATTCATAAAAAAATTAATGCGGATGGCGAGACTCGAACTCGCAAGGCAAAGCCACACGCCCCTCAAACGTGCGCGTATACCAATTCCGCCACATCCGCAAGAAACGATGGAGTAGCAAATCCTGTCACTCACTCCAGTTTTTAAGCATACCTCTTAGCTTGTTCATTTGACAATCACTCTGACGTCACTTTGAAAAATTCCTGTTATAGCAGGACTCACTAAGGTTAGAACGGAGTGCAGGGGTGAAACCCCTGGCTGGGGGCACAGCCCCACACCCCCTTATGTCCTAATGCATATGCGTAGGGCTATAAGAGGCTAAATCTTGACAAGTCTGAGGAATTTTTATGCAATGGCGGTGATTTCCTCTAATGTAATTAATTATTGTGATGCTTTTGGGTGAGTTTTGCGGGTGCTTGGTTTAAGCTACGGACTATGTTCTAGTTATATTTTTTTCTCAATAGGCTAAATTGTGTCTGATCCAGTTTTGTCTTTAGCCACTTTAGAACTAAAACTTCGTTCCCTATTACCAGCCGATCTCTACGCAGCGGTCTGGGCTGCTCCTGAATCTAACAATCTGATGAAAGTGTTTGAACACTTGCGGACTTTGCAGCGCATCCTGCAAGATTACACTCCTCGTCAGGTTTCAGAAGATCCCCCCTGCCCCGGCAAGATCAGTTATCGCTGGCAAGAGGGCACCCTGCTGTTTACCGATCTGGCCGGTTTCACGCCCCTATTAGAAGCGAATGCAGCGGTCGGTGAGCAAGGGGCGGCTGTTTTGCTGAGTGTGCTGAATCGCTACTTTTCGGAAATGATCGAGATCATCAGCAAATCGGGTGGAGATTTGTTGGAATTCACAGGGGATGCCATGTTGGTGCAGTTTTTGGCAGACCCAAATCGGGGCGATCTGGCGCAGGCTGTGCGAGCAGGATTGCGAATGCAACGGGCAATGAGCAACTTTGCCAATATTGAAACGGCTCAAGGCACCTTTTCGCTGGGAATGCGGGTTGGCATTCATGCCGGGCGATTTCTGACTGCCGATATTGGTACGCCAATGCGGATGGTGCATGTGTTATTGGGGCGATCGGTGCGCCGAGCAAAGCGGGCAGAGGGAGCCGGGGAAGTGGGTCGTGTGTGTTTAACGATGGAAACCGGGGATTACCCCATTGGGGGTGCAACCGCACATCCTCTATGCGACGACTTTCGGTTGGAATCGCTGGATGAAAACTACATGCTGGTCAAAGATGACTTCACGGCTGACCAACTGGGAGAGTATGACATCACACTCACTCGTCGTCGTCATGCAACTGCGTTGTTAATCGATCGCAGCAAAGAAGGGTTGATGACAGAAATTAACGAAGTCGTCAAACGAGTTGAGCCACTGGCGAGCTATTTCCCGGTGTCCATTCTCAATCTGCTGGTTGAAAATGCTGCTCAACGCCGCATTCCTCCTGACTTTCCTACCCCGGCTGTCGTATTTATTAACCTCAAGGGTTTGCCAGAAGCGGTGGATACGGCTTCTCCCGAAGAGACAGAAGGCATTGTTGCCAGTTTTTCCCAGGTATTTGCGGCTATCAATGCAGCCGTACAGAGCCGGGGAGGCATTCTGCAAAAAGTGACCTATCACTCCGTTGGCTCTGACTTTCTCATCTATTTCGGGGTCTTTGGCAATCACTTTGATGATGTGACCAAGGCGGCTGATACCGCCTTAGCGATTCGAGCGATTGTAGCTAATCTGCAACCACCCATCGTGGCAAATCAACCGTTGGAGGTGACCTGTCGCATGGGGTTTACTTTAGGTTCAGTGTTTGCGGCTGAAATTGGTGAACCGAGAGGTAGACGCGAATTCAATATTTTGGGTGACCCAGTCAACACAGCAGCGCGTTTGATGAGCTATGCGGCTCCTAACCAAATTCTGCTGACTAAAGAGGTGTATGAGTGTATTGCCGATCGCTACTACTGTGAACCGTTAGGGGAAGTTGTGCTCAAAGGGAAAGCGTCGTCTGTCCCTGCCTTTGCTCTAACAGGAGCGAAAAAGTCTGACTGAAACGGAGAGAGAGGGATTCGAACCCTCGTTAGAGTTACCCCTAAACAGCATTTCCAGTGCTGCGCCTTCAACCACTCGGCCATCTCTCCAGGGGGATCTCGCTCTAGGCGAGGTGACTTTATTCAGCCACAGGATCGTTATGGTAGCAGAATTTTGTTGCAGTTAAACAAGACATCGCGCATTTTATGTAAAAAAAGTGGAAATGGGGAATAGACCCTATCCCCTTCTGCCGTTTGCTATAATTCCCAAAATTTTTAATGTCATTATTTCTAGAGTTTGGGTTGAAGGGATAGCATAAGGAAAGGAGTGCGTGGCGATCGCACCGAGGATGAGTCACGCGGGTTCTGGTTCGCTCTAGCAGAGCCTCAATTGATGGTATGTTGATGGAGATGAACGATTTAGAACGTTGTTACCGATCGCTAGACTTGGAGCCTGGAGCCTCAATGGAGGAGGTTAACCAGGCATATAAGGACTTGGTCTTTATCTGGCACCCTGACCGCATTCCGAGAGACAATCCCCGGTTGCAGCAAAAAGCACAGGAAAAGCTCAAGGAACTAAACGACGCACGCGATCGCCTGCGTTCTCATCAGCGTAGCAACGGCTCACAATCGGCTCAGGCAAAGAGCCAACCCAAGCCGTCATCTCAGAGCGCATCCCGTGGGGGATATCAGCCTCCCAATTCGAGTTATCGCTATTATTCAGGGAGCCAGGGCAGTTCTCAGTCCCACTCCTATCGGCAGGCTTCGTCTAACCAGACATCGTCGGGTTATGGTTCATCGGGTTACGGCTCATCAGGTCATAGCTCATCCAGCCACAATTCCTCGAACCACAATTCCTCGAACCACAATTCCTCGAACCACAACTCATCGAACCACAACTCGTCGAACCACAACTCATCGCATCACACCTCCAGTAACGGCTCATCGGGGCACTCCACCTCCAGCCAATCAACACCCAATCAACAGAGCCAGTCCAAATACTACCGCTACTACAGTCAGTCCAACTTCAACCCCAACTATCACAAGCAAACGGCTGCTGACTCGTCTACCCATCAGTCAGCGTCTAAAAACGCCTCAAACGGGCAATCCAGTCATCCCCACAACTCAACTCACCACACTTCATCTCATCAGGCATCCGATCACCATCGCGCCTCTACCCACCAGTCTCATCACGAATCATCTCACCAGTCTTCTTCAAAGACTCACGAGACTCATTCGCAACAAAGCCAATCGCAGCAGCCCCATTCACAACAAAGCCATTCACAACAGACTCATTCACAACAGACCAAGCAACAAAACCCCGATTTGAGCGGCGCAGACTTGAGTGGAGCTAATCTGCGGGAGCGAGATCTATCGGGCAGAAACTTGAGCCACGCCAATTTGAGTAATGCCAACTTGAGTGACGCTTTTTTGCATAAGGTCAATTTGACGCATGCAAATTTGCATAAAGCGAATTTGTTTAGAGCTAATCTGCTACAAGCCAATCTCAAGAACGCAAATCTACGTGAAGCCAATTTAATCGGCGCAGACCTGAGTGGAGCCGACCTGAGTGGAGCCGACCTGAGTGGTGCTCGTGTGGGTGTGACCGATCGCGTCATGGTCAAGTTGACGGGAGCAATCCTCAAAGGCGCGATCATGCCCGATGGCAAGGTTCATGCTTAATTCCTGCTCACTATAGACAGCGAGCCAGACACAAAACTCAACACTCCTGCACTGCCATCCCAGTATTAAGATGGCTTCAATACCGTTGTGTTGACGTGGTTATGCGCTCTTTTTGGTCAGATCCTTATTTGTGGGTTCATTTGGCGGGCATCGCAGCCCTACCCATTTTTCTGGAAATCTGCTTTTTAGGATTGGCGGTGGGCGATCCAGTGTTGCCAATGGGGTTGGAATTGTTAATGGTGGCAGTCGTAGGCATTGCGCCGATTGTCTGGATGCAGTGGCAACGCCCCTTTTACATCTTTAGCTTGCTGGCGATCGCCCTAAAACCAGAGCAGCTTAGCGTCACCCAACGAAAGCTCTTGCAATTGTTTAAATCTCCCAATAATCGGATTCTGGGGATTGCGGGTAGTGTGGTGCTGTTGTGGGTGTTGTGGCAACTCTACCGCTATGCACCGATCGCCTCTGAGGTGACTCCACTGCACAACGCAGGACGAGGGGTAGGACTGCTGATTGCAGCGATCGCCTTTCTCGCCAGCAACCTGTTTTTGCAAGTGCCACTCAGTGTCGCTTCCGTTCTCTTGACTCGTGAAGCCACCTTTACTGCAACTGAGCCTTACCCGTTAGAACAAATTCCTAAAAGCTTTACCTCACTTGGGATCCCTGTCAAACGTATCCTGCCTGACATTGTCGCTGAGGCACCAAAACCATCCCCAGCAGCCACGACAGTCCCATTTCCTTCGGCGGTCGATTCAAACACCGCCCCAACTACCGAGGAAACCCCATCCTTTACAGAGGCAACCCCTCCTGTCATATCAACAACCAGCCCAGAAACCAGTGCGGACGATGATTTTGATGAGCTTGCTGCTGATGAAATTGATGGGGATGCGATCGCAAGTGATGACACGGATCCTGAAGATATTGATACTCCAGAACCACCCCCTCCCATCGATTTGGAGCCATTAGAGCCAGATGTTGTCGATGAAGTCGCGGCGATCGCTATATCCGCCGAGGTTGCGCCCGAACCGGAGATCGTTTTAGATGATATCCCCGTTGAAAACCCTCCGATTGATGTCACGGCAGCAGACATGGCAGAGGAGAACGGCATGAAAGAGCAAGAGTAAATGGGTGATCGAGTCCAGCCATGGTGGGGTAGGGGTTCATCCAAGCCCTATCCCAAACTCACGCTAACCCCCGTTTTGTCTCAACTCATAACCGTGTCTTATAGCACAACGAAATTTGTGAACTACGCTAATCTGAAGACAGTGAGATTGGGTTCCATTGACTCGTTACTTCGACATTTTGTTGATAGCACCTTGTATCAGGACGATTTATGACTTCTCTTTCAACGCCTATCGGTCAATTTTCAGACGATCGCACCATTTGGGACAGCTTAAAGCAGGCGATCGCCAATAGCTCTGGGTTTCAACGCTGGCAACTGGAACGCAACACTGACCCCCAACTGCAAGAGCTTAGCCTTGATCAATTGGTGCGGCGTTATTTACGGGAAACGCTGGAAACGCTGGCTTATTAAGGAAAGCGAATTAAATAATATGTGCAATGTTCTGGCTGTACGGGTTTGGAAATGCCAAACCCCTCCACAAAAATTGCACCTTATTTAATCCATGCTCCTAAGTACTGCTATTCACAGATAGGGTTTAGAAATAAAACCAGAGGGGTGTGGGGACTGTGCCCCCAGCCGGGGGGTTCCACCCCTGCACCCCAGATTCCCACCCTTATTTACGACGAGTTGTACTAAGCATTACAAATCGTGAGAAGTCGGCTCTTTCAGCCGTATGAGCGATCTGTCTATGGCTGCAAACAAGGCTTCAAAAATGGCTTCAAAACAGGTTGCCACCATTTAAGAGATCGTTGAGCCGATCCTGGAGTCCCGCAATCTGTTGATAAGCGTCGGCAAGGCGATCGCCATCCACATAAATCTCTTCAGTGGGATAGTTTTGAATCACTTCAATCAAGCTAATGCGGCTGTCGTCACTGGCAGACAGTACGAGTGCCGATCGCATGGCTTGTCGGTTTGCCTGCTGTGAAGGGGTATGAATTGCCTGGCTAACCTGATCGATTGCTACGTTGCCAATGGGGCTGTTTAGCACACGATCCAACACTCTGGGATTGACCGTTGTCTCCTGAGTCAAGACCCGACGAATTTGTTGGGGGTTGCGTCGTGCCAACCGAAAATAGGAACGCAGGGCAGGAGACACTTCCCCCGTCTCCGCCAGAGCAGTCAACTCTTCAACCGATAAAGACCCTTGCAACAGACGATATCGCCACACGACCCGTTCAGCAGCGATCGCCTCTGTTGCTATCAACCCCACACTGGCAAACCCAACAATCCATCCCCAACATCTGATCCAAGTTCGTGACATGAATTCCTTGTAATGTCATCTGGTCTATGTTTCTTCGACGACAATAATGCGAAACAAGTTGCGGTTTCAACCATCCTTTGAGTGATCCTTCGGATCGTGAATTGAATCAATCCGCAAACCGTACAGTCGGGAGCAGACTCATCTGCACGCTGCAATGGATTTGACCGCAAAACTCGCCCCTGCCGATTGGGCGATCGCTCACTTAACGTGACGGGATCAGGATTTTGGTGGTTTAAACCGCAGCTATCGGAGCAAAACAACCGTGTCGGTTCGTCAAATTCTGCATCTTCCGGAGTCCGCGTCGGTGGACTTCGCTCTGATAGCCGCGAATTCAGTCGCCAGGCTTTTAAACCGAACTGACGCTAACTTAGCAATACCTGAGAGAATGGGGAGGCGTTTTGCTAGCTATCCAGATCTGGCATTAAAAGCTCCGTATTGGATAGACCAAAAGGTCACTTTGGAGAGGGCAAAGTCCTTTGGGATAAGATCCTCTTTGCGCCATCTAAATTGGAGATTGAGTATCAGATTTATCTATGCTATGCATCGCTTTCTTCCGGTAAGATGGCATATTTTAAGAGCCAATGTTGTTATGAAACCTTGATTTTCCCCCTGACGCTGACAGTCGTGCCCCTTCAACAGAAGGCAAGAGGACTGGGAGAAGGACATCCCCGTGAAGGGTTCACCCCGATAAACCGTCCTCAACCTGTGTGACTGCGCCCAAACATCATCTATAACTCTGTATTGTCTATCAATCTACATTGGCTCCCTTATCGACAAGCTCCCACAACGATGACACACTTCTCTACACGAATTGGTTTGGTGACGTTGCTACTCCTGACGGGGGCGACTGGGGCGATCGCGCCTGCGGTTGCTGACTCCCATGCATCTAGCTCCACCGTCAATGCCCAACTGATTGCGAATGCCAGGGTGCTTCATGTCAACCCGGTATTGGGTCAAGACAACCCCAGCTATGGCGAGTCAACCAACGCTCCCTTACGAACCATTACCTACGCGCTACAACGCGCTGGCTCCAACACAGTGATTCAACTTGCCCCTGGTAGCTACACCCGCGATACAGGAGAGATCTTTCCGCTGGTGTTGCGCTCTGGGGTCAGCCTCCGAGGAGATGCCGCCAACAAAGGGCAAACCGTTCTGATTATTGGTAGTGGGGAGTATGTCAGCCCCACCTTTGCACGGCAAAATGTGACGATTCGCGCCCTCGAAGACAGTGAGTTGATTGGGGTCACTGTTACTAACCCCAACACTCGCGGCACTGCCGTTTGGGTGGAATCTACCGATCCTGTGATTCGCCACAACACGTTCTCTAATAGCCTGCGGGATGGCATATTTGTATCGGGTACAGGCACCCCCCGCATTGAGGACAATATCTTTACGCGCAACGATGGCAACGGTATTGCCGTTGTACGCGAGAGCCGGGGCGAGATTCGGGGCAACGTGTTTGAAGACACTGGCTTTGGTATTGCCGTAGGCGATAATGCGGCTCCGGTGATTGCTAACAACCAGATTTTGAGCAATGTGGATGGAGTGGTCGTCTCAAACGCGGCACGTCCCACCCTGCGGAATAACGTGATTCAAGATAATACACGGGATGGAGTCGTGGCGATCGCCAACGCCCTTCCCGACCTGGGCACTGCGGAAGACTCTGGCAGCAACGTCATTCGCAACAACGGTCGCTATGACCTCTACAACGCTACCCGCAACAACACCCTCTATTCCATCGGCAACGATATTGATACGGCTCGTATCTCCGGGTTAGTCGAGTTTGTCGCCAGCAATACGCCCCCATCGGTCTTTACGGATGTGCGGGGCCACTGGGCACAGGCTTACATTGATGCGTTGGCAACCCGTGGCATTATCAATGGCTTCCCCGATGGCACCTTTCGCCCAGATGCTCCGGTGACTCGTGCCCAATTTGCCGCTATTATCAACAAGGCATTTACCCCCAGTCCGAAGCGATCGGAGATTAACTTTGTGGATGTGCGGAGTGATTTTTGGGGACGGCAGGCGATTCAATCGGCATATCAGGGGCAATTTTTGAGCGGCTATCCGGGGCAACTCTTTCAGCCAGAGCAGCGCATCCCCAGGGTGCAGGTGGTGGTGTCGCTCGCCAGTGGGTTAGAGTTAAGCACCAACGAAGTTGGCACGATTAACCGTTACCAGGATGCCAGTCAGATTCCCAATTGGGCAGTGGGGGCGATCGCCGCTGCGACTCGACAAAACATCATCGTCAATTATCCGGTTGCCAATCGGTTAAACCCTAATCGTGAAGCCACTCGCGCTGAAGTGGCGGCGTTTGTCTATCAAGCCCTGGTGAGAGCCGGACAAGCTGATCCGATTCCGTCGCCCTACATCGTATCGCCGTAAATTTGCATCGCCCTAGATTTGTATCGCCCTAGATTTCTCATATCCCCAAAGTTCCCCTGCTTGCAGCGTTGACCGTCTAAAAAGGACAGGGCTTGAAATTCCTGAATGCTGTTGGCAACTTTTAAGCGGTTACGGTTGTCGTTTGCTATTGTCGTTATAGCGATCGCCAGGACACTGGAATTAAATTGCAGTTTTTATCCCCCATTTAGGCGTTATGTCCTATCGTTTGTGGATCAGGTCACTCCCCAAAACCCTCAGCCCGATGTTACGAGAGCCAACCTCGCTGGCAATCATGGCATCAGTCGGTGTGCATGGATTGATGTGGGTAGTGCTGCCCTTGCTGCCAGTGCAGTCGTCTCCAACCGAGGAGCCTGACATCCGGCGATCGGTTGCGTTGTTGGAGTTGACACCTGCCGAGCAAGGTCGTCTGCCTGATTTTTCCACTCCCCAGGTGACCGTTCCACCCGTGCCTCAAGAGGAAGCAGGGTCTGACTTCTTCTCTCTGGCACCGCTACCAAATCCCTATCCGTCGGTTCCGACTCAACCCCCGGTGCCCAACTACCAGACCTTACCGCCAATTGTGTTGCCACAGTTGCCGCCCCCACCTCAATACACCAATCGCAGATCCACCAACAGCAATCCGCTGCGGCGACGAACTGAAACGACCATTCCTCCAGAAGCTCCCCCTGAAACCAACACCCCAGCAGCGACCCCTTCTCCCACACCGTCTGAGACTGTCTCCCCGTCCCCCGGTGCAGATGCCCTCAACCCCAACAGAGGCGAATCGTCTAACCCGCCAGGAGCAACCCCTAATCCTCAAGGCACCGCTCCTGCCGCACCCCCCGATCGCCTTGCTCAACTCAGACAGGAGCAACTGCGCCTGCGCCAGTTATATACCTACAGCAGCGAAGGAACTAGCAGAGGCTTTGGCGAGGAACAGTCGTTGCGATGGTTTACAGAGGCTTTGGGGCGATCGCCCGACGATGTTGATCAAATCCCCCTACATGAAATCGAAGTAGCTCCCCCACGTGAAGCGTGTTTTGCACGGCTCCAACGATTGCCCGACCAAGCATGGTTTGGAGTGGTGCTGGATGCAGATGGCAACTTTGTTGTGCAGCCGAGTAAGTTGCGAAGTTCTGGCTATGAGGCGTTTGATCAGCAAGCTCTGGCAGCGATCGCTGAGTATGACTTTGAGCAAGCCGCCACCAATGAAAAGCCAGATTACGCCATTGAGGGCGATCGCCGCGTCTATTACGTTCGGGTTAAGTTTGGACAAAACTTAACCAACTGTCCCTCGCAGGGGGCAACTCCATCGGGTGCGCCCCAGTCCAATGAGGGCTAGTTGTCGTGACTGTCGATCCTAGTTTTGCTGCTGAGCTAAGGGCGATCGCCCCCCGATTACATCACTATTTGGATCAGTTCTCCCAGGCGCGAGTCCTGGTGGTGGGCGATATCACCGTCGATGAATTTTTAACGGGCCAGGTCGAGCGCGTCTCACGCGAAGCTCCGGTGCTAATTTTGCGGCACGAAACAACCCGGCAAATTCCCGGTGGGGGAGCCAACGCAGTCTACAACCTGGCAAAATTGGGTGCCCAGGTGAAATCGGTCGGGCTGGTTGGCAAAGACGAACAGGGGCAGGCACTCCGGCGCATCTTTACGGATGCCACCATCGATACCGAAGGAATTTTGGTTGATCCGGTGCGTCCCACGGTCACTAAAACCCGCATTTCAGGGCACGCACGGCAATCTGTGACCCAACAGATCGTCCGGATCGATCGCAAATCAGACGATTTGCCCGATGTCGAGCTACAGGAGCAACTGGCAGACTATATTCGGCAACACCTTGATTCGGTTGATGCCGTTGTTTGCTCTGACTACGGCGATGGGGTGTTAACACAACCTGTGATTGAAGCTGTCTTAAAGCATCCTCGTGTGATTGTAGACACCCAAAAAGAGCTTTATCGCTATAAAGGCGCAATGATCTTTACGCCAAATTTGCCAGAGGCAGAAAAAGCGGTGGGATACGCGATCGCCACTCCCGCAGATTTGATGAAAGCAGGGCAAGACTTGCTCAATCTGACCCAGGCACACCACATTTTAATTACCCGTGGCGAAGAAGGTATGAGCCTGTTTGGGCGCGATGGCTCCGAACAAACGATTCCCGCCTTTAACCGCACCGATGTCTTTGACGTAACGGGAGCAGGGGATACGGTTGTTGCGGCATTGACGCTGGCGTTAATTGCAGGAGCTACCCCCTGGGAAGCCGCCATTTTAGGGAATGTGGCAGCCAGTCTAGTCATTCGTCAGTTTGGCACCGCCACCACAACCGTTCACGACATCAGATCAACCTTGAATCAGCTATTAGAGCAGTAGCGATCGCCATAGCAACTGAACGGTTTGTTAGGCATCTCTTCATTTTGAACGTGATATGCTGCCTGCCTCTCAGTCCTCAGTCCTCAGCCCTCAGTTCTCATACCAATTTAAACGGGTCTTTAGACAAATCAAGGTTTAGGAGGGGTTTGGCAATGCCAAACCCGTACAGGGTTCCGTCGCGGTTTCAATTCAAATTGATATTAAAAGTCGAAGTTTTGGCAAAACTCCAACTTCTGTTGTGAATCCCAAAAAAAACAGGGCGGCATCAGATAACTGAATGCTGCCCCGTATCCCAATAACCCCAGGAGTCGAAACTTTTAGTACGCGCCGTTCTTATTCAGGACGACCAGAACGGTCTTGAAAATCAGTTGCAAGTCGTAGAGGATAGACCACTTTTCCTGATAGGAGATATCCATTTTCACGATATCCTCAAAATCCTCCACTTTAGAACGTCCGTTTGCTTGCCATTCACCAGTGATACCGGGCTTCACTAACAATCGCTGATAGTGGTGACGCTCATACTTCATAACTTCATCCACTGTGGGAGGACGAGTGCCCACAAGGCTCATGTCACCTTTCAACACATTCCAAAATTGAGGCAGTTCATCCAAGCTTGTCTTGCGCAGGAAACGACCAACCTTAGTAATACGCGGGTCGTTCTTGTTTTTGAAGATATTGCCCTTAGCCTGATTATGAACTAAGTGCTTAAGGCGGTCAGCATCTGCAATCATAGAGCGGAACTTCCAGATGCGGAAGGTTTGCCCATTTAAGCCACAACGGATTTGGCTGTAGAAGAGTGGACCTGGATTATCCAATTGGATGGCGATCGCAATTGGCAGCAGAATCAGTCCAGTAATTGTTAAACCAACTAAGGCACCCACGATATCAATCAGTCGTTTTAATCTGCTGGTTACAGAAGGGTGAACATCTTTTTCAGCACTGACAGCGGAAGAGAGAGGAACCAACATAGAGGATTGATTTAACAAGGAGGATGGAGGTTCAGAGGTAAGTATCACGGTCCTTTACTCCTTTGAGGGTGAGTTAGCCTGAGGTTGATTGCTTGCTTCAGCCAATATAGGAGCCTCATTAGGAATACGGGTAGTGAATTTGCTGATGTTTGCCCAATCTTTGAATTAGATGAGAGTTTTATAAAGTTCCAGTGTAAGCAGCCGTATGACACCCCAAAAAAAAGCTCGTAATACTGATCTAGCCTTACAAACCGCCAGTGGACGTGATGCCGATGCTATTGTGATTGGCAGTGGCATTGGGGGGTTAGTCACCGCTGCTCTGCTAGCCCGTTATGGCTGGACAGTGATTGTGTGTGAAAGCCATGTGATCGCCGGAGGAGCAGCACACAGCTTTGTGCGGCAAGGTTTTCACTTCGACTCAGGACCCTCGTTTTACTGTGGGCTCAGCGACCCGCGATCGCTCAATCCGCTGTGTCAGGTGTTGCAGGAGTTAGGCGAGTCTCTCTCGGCAGTGGCTTACGACCCGTTGGGACACTACCACTTTCCTGAGGGCACCTTTGCGGTCTATGGAAATGCCGATCGCTATCGAGAAGCGATCGCCCAAATAACCCCCACCGGAGCACAGGAGTTTGCCCGGTTTGAGCGACGATTGATGCAGTTGTACGAGGCATTACGGGGCATCCCAACGATTGCTCTGAGGGCTGACTTGTCTGTAATTCCGACATTGCTGAGCCGATATTCATTGGAATTGCTGAAACTCCTACCACAACTGAGCGTGATTCAAAGCTCCGTTGGAACTGTGATGGATCAGTATGTGAGCGATCGCTGGGTGCGGCGATTGATCGATCTGGAGTGTTTTTTGCTGTCGGGGTTGAAGGCATACGGCACGATCGCCCCCGAAGTCGCATTCATGATGGGAGAGCGATCGCATTCCACAATCGATTACCCCGTTGGCGGCAGTGGGGCGATCGTCGAGGCTCTGGTGCGGGGGTTGCAGCGGTGGGGTGGTCAGTTGCGGCTCAATACCCATGTCGATCAGATTCTCGTCGAACAAGGTCAAGTGACAGGCGTACGGCTCCGCAAAGGAGAAACCCTGAGAGCGTCTGTCGTCATCTCTAACGCCACCATCTGGGATACCTACACCCACTTGCTGCAACCCCAAGATTTGCCCACGGATTACCGTCAGATGGCTTTGCAAACGCCAGCGATCGCCAGCTTCATGCACCTGCACCTGGGTATTCGGGCAGATGGCTTGGAGCACCTGACCGGACATCATGTGGTTGTCCATGATGCGACCCAAGACATCACGGTGCCAGGAAACACCTGCATGATTTCCATTCCCTCCGTGTGGGATGCCAGTCTGGCTCCTCCGGGGCACCACGTCGTCCATGCCTATACGCTGGAACCCGCCGAGGGTTGGCAGCGAGACGACTCTTATGAAAGCCGCAAACGCGATCGCGCCCAAGCTCTCTATCGCGCATTAGAGCGAGTGATTCCAGATATCCGCTCCCGAATTACCCTGGAACTAATTGGCACGCCCCTGACCCATGCCCATTACTTACGACGACATCAGGGCACCTATGGTCCGGCGATCGCAGCAGGGCAAGGCATGTTTCCCAGTTGCTACACCCCCATTCAAGGGTTGTATCGCGTCGGTGACAGCACCCTTCCGGGCATTGGCGTTCCAGCCGTCGCTGCCTCCGGTATTCTCTGCGCCAACACCTTAAAATCAAAGTATCGGCTCTAACCTCACCGCTATGGCGACCACCACAAAACGGCTCACGCTAGAGGAATATCTCAACTATGACGATGGCACCGACACGCGCTATGAGTTGGTGGACGGAGCACTAGTCGCTATGCTTCCCGAAAGTGATAGAAATAATTTGATCGCTATCTTTCTACTTTTAGAGTTTGCGAAAGTGATCTCTGCTCGATTGATTCGCCATAAAGATACGGAGATTGTGGTCATAGGTCATCGAGCACGAGTACGCCTGCCCGATTTATTGGTATTAACAGAGGATTTGTTAGTTGCGTTAGGCGGAAAACGAGCCACTATTACCCCTGAAATGCCACCTCCAGCTTTGGTAGTGGAAGTAGTGTCTCCTGGTAAGACCAACGAAGACCGCGACTATCGCTACAAACGCTCAGAATACGCGGCGCGGGGCATTGCCGAACATTGGATTGTTGACCCCGAAAAGGCTCAAATCACGTTGCTAACTTTGGTGGATGGGCTGTACGAAGAAACGGTGTTCCAGGGAGCAGAAGAGGTGCGATCGCCCCTGTTCCCAATAGTGAAATTGACGGTTGAGCAAATCTTAAAAGCCGCAGAATAATCATTAACTTCTTGCAAAATTCTCAGTTTCGCTTCACAAGTTCCTCAGATTCTTCCCCTACTCTCAATATCACCAAGCAATAGGATTGGGGATGAAGTCATGGAAGCAACCAAATTAGCTCAATTGATTCGGTTTCTCCGCCGTGAACTGGCAATTCCTGCCGCTTCGATTCGTTTGGCACTACGACACCCAGAAAGCAACTTTAATTTGCTGCCCATGATCCTTTGGCAGTACGGGCTAATTACTCTATCTCAACTCGATCGCATTTTTGCCTGGATGGAGCACCTGGCAGTTTAGGTTGTGCCTGGTTTGCACAGGCGTGATGAATCGCATCCCTCTTGCCTGAATCTGTATCTCAATAGACATTCTCGTGCAGCGGAATCATGAATGATGACGAAAGATTTCGCTCAACATGAGGGGTTAAGGAGTAGATCAGTATGAGTCAAATCATTCCAGGATTAACACGTCGTCGTGCGCTGTATTTAATGGGAGGAGTTGCAGGTGGTTTAACGCTTCATGCCTGCACTCAACCTCCTCAGACCAGTTCTTCTCCTGCTGCTTCTGCTGAAGCGTCTCCTACAGAACCTGTTAAAGCAGCTAACGGTAGCACCCTTTGGATTGGCTACACCCCACTCTACATTGCCATTGAGAAGGGCTTCTTTAAAGAAGGAGGGCTTGACCTGGAGCACAAGGTCTTTAGCTCCACAGGAGAAGGAAATGCCGCCCTGGCAGCGGGACGAATTCAAAGCATTAACAACGTGACCTCTGAAACCGTTGCTTTTGCCGCGAAGGGTCAAGATTTTCGGATTGTCCAGGTGGCGGACACCTCCTTGGGGGGTGATGGCATTCTGGCACGCAACAGTGTTGCAGATATCGCGGATTTCAAAGGACGCAACGTTGCCGTTGAAATCGGTAGTGTGAGCCACTTCTTCTTGTTGCAAGTGCTTCAGGAAGCAGGCTTAACCGGAGATGACGTTGAGATCACTAACGTCACCCCTGATGCAGCAGCAGCAGCATACACCTCTGGTAAGGTAGACATTGCGGTCACCTATTCTCCTTTCTTGAAGCAAGCCAATGATGCTCAAAGTGATGGACGCATCATCTACGACACCTCTAAAATGCCAACGGCGATCGTGGATGTATACATCTTCAGCACTCAATTTGTACAAGAAAATCCACAAGCAACACAGGCATTTGTGAACGGCATCTTTAAAGCGCAAGAGTTTTTACAAACAAACAAAGATGAAGCGTTAGCGATCGCCGGTCGAATGCTCCAACTCACACCAGAAGAAGTTGAAGTAGAGCTTAAAGGGGTTGGCTTAACCAACGTTGAGGACAACGTTAAAATGATGGATGACCCTAACAGCGGCATTTATTTGGTTGACCACATGGAATCGTTGGGGCAGTTCTTGAAAGAGCAAAATCAGATCCCAGAAGCTCTCACAGCTGATAGTTTAAAAGCATTAGTTGACCCCACTTTTGTTAAGGCAGCCCAAACAACGTGAGTATCAAAGTTTGCGATCGCTGGTTTACCACGGAACGGATCAGTGACGGCTTATATCTGATCACTGAACCTCACTATTACTGGTATAACCGAGCCAACCTGTGGTTGATTAAAGGTCAACACCAGGATTTGTTGATCGATACTGGGTTGGGGGTGTCCAGTCTGCGACACCACATCGCCGAACTGGTTGACAAACCCCTACTGGCGATCGCCTCTCACATTCACTTTGATCACTCTGGAGGAATGCACGAGTTTGACCATCGTGCCATCCACGCGGCTGAAGCAGATGCATTGCGATCGGGAGACAACTACGAGGCACTGTGTACACCAGAGCAGGGGTGGGTGCTCGAAGAGCACTTTGAGCAGTTGCCCCATGAAGGGTTTACCGTTACAGAATACAAACTCCACGCCGCAGAGCCAACCCACATTTTGCATGAGGGGGATGTGCTGGATCTGGGCGATCGCACCTTTGAAGTGTTGCATTTACCGGGGCACTCCCCTGGTTGCATTGCCCTCTATGACCCCAAAGCGCAAGATCTGTTTTCGGGCGATGTGATCTACGATGGTGAGTTGCTGGATGAACTGCATTGCAGTCACATTCCCACCTACATTCAAACCTATGAACGGTTGCAAACGCTGCCTGTAGAAACCGTCTATCCAGGGCACTATCGCGTGTTTGGGCAAGAACGCTATCACCAAATCATGGCAGAGTATTTAGACGCTCGACGCAAGCCCGGATGCCCTGCTGAGGTGTTGCCGCAATCTGTCAAACCCTGATTCAACGTGAATTCGGGATAAGGATTTCGGCGGTTAAAACCGCCGCTATCGGAGCAAAACCGACCCGCGTCGGTTCGTCAAATCCTGCACTTTCCGGAGTCCGCATCGGCAGACTTCGCTCTAATAGCCGCGAATTCATTCGCTGGGTTCTTAAACCGAACTGACGTTAATTCAGTGCTCAACCCAAACAACCATTAATCTGATCCCGTTGTATTTGCAACGCAGATTTAACGCGCTCATACTCTGCTACCACTTGAGTAATGTGTTGCTGGGTCACGCTCTCATGGGTCTGTTCTAACTGTTTACAGAGTTGTGCTAATTTTGTTGCGCCAAAGGTTGCACTACTCGATTTTAGAGTGTGGGCGGTGCGCTTTAGAGTTGTGATGTCATTGTGTCGATTCGCAGTTTTCAGCGTATTTAATAACTTTGGAGCTTCTTCTAAAAAACAATTGATCAACTCTCCTAAGACTTCACTGGTGATGCCTCCCATCTCTTCACCAAAGGCGATCAGAATATCTTGATCAATAACATTGGCATAGGTTTCAGCAGCGGCGATCGCCGAGCGAGTTTGAGATACCTGTTGATAACACTGTTTGAGGGCTTGAGTCAGCTTTTCGGTGCGAATGGGTTTGCTCAGATAGTCATCCATACCAGCGGCTAAACACTCTTCGCGATCGCCCCGCATGGCATTTGCTGTGACGGCAATGATATAAGGACGGTCATGGGATTTCCATCGCTGATGAATTTGTTGAGTAGCCGTTAAACCATCCATCTCCGGCATCTGAACATCCATCAACACCACGTCATAGTGTTGAGCAGACAGAGCCTCTAATACCTCTAACCCGTTGTTAACAATGTCTGCTTGATAGCCGATGCGTTGCAACAAGCGCAGCAAGACTTTTTGATTCACAGCATTATCTTCTGCGATCAAAATGTGGAGCGGTGCCTGCTCCGCTAAGTTGAGATTGGGTTGAGCGATCTTTGACCTGGCATCGGTAACCTGTGATTCGGTTCCAAACAGGTCAATGAGCATCGCGTAAAACTGCGCCTGACGAATGGGTTTGTTTAACAAACTCACACCAGATGGAGGAGGAGGTAGCGATTCGCCTACCCTGGAATGCGTCTGGGTCAGCAACACAAGCGGCATGGCGTGCTGTGTGGCGTGCTGTCGGATAGCCGCAATCAGAGCAGTTCCATCCATATCAGGCATATGACTATCAATCAAAGCAGCATCAACCGGAGGGTGCTGGTCTAGCTGGCGCAGTGCCTCTGCTCCAGATGTAGCCGTGCAGACAGTGACGCCCCATTGCTGCGCTTGATAGGTGAGGTTTTGCAGATTCACACGGTTGTCATCGACAATCAACAACCGCTTTCCATTAAAGGAGGCTGAACGAGAACACAAATGGACTGAAGCAGACTGATTGGAGCCAGATGGGATTGCCTCAACCACAATCGAGAAATGAAACGTAGACCCCCGTCCCACTTCACTCTCGACCCAAACCCGACCACCCATCATCTCGGTCAACCGTTGACTGATCGCTAACCCCAACCCTGTGCCGCCATAAGTGCGACTGATGGAGGAATCAACCTGCGAAAAGGGCTGAAACAGGCGATCGAGGCGATCGGAGGGAATGCCCACACCCGTATCCTGCACTGTAAACCGAATGGCATAGCAGTCGGGTTGATCTTGCTTGGGCTGATGTTGCAGAGGACGCGCCACCACAGCAACGCTGACTTGCCCGGCATTGGTAAATTTGACGGCATTGGCTAACAGATTTACCAGAATTTGCTGTAGGCGGGTCACGTCGCCCATGATGATTTGAGGAACGCCAGGTTCAACCAGGTAAGCAAGTTCTAGTCCTTTTTCAAGGGCTTTTGAGGCGAGCAGATCGATCGCCCCTTCGACACAGGCTCGCAGATCAACCGGATTAGCTTCTAATTCCAATTTGCCGGCTTCAATTTTTGAGAAGTCGAGGATATCGTTGATGATCGTCAGCAACGTATCCCCGCTACCCCGAATCGTTTCCACAAAATCGCGTTGTTGCGGGGTCAGGTCTGTCTCCAGCAGCAGACTGGTCATCCCGATCACCCCATTCATTGGCGTACGGATTTCGTGGCTCATGGTTGCCAAAAAATTGCTCTTGGCGCGATTGGCTGCTTCAGCTTCGCCACGGGCTTGTTCCAGGGCAATGTTTTTTAGCGTCAACTCTTCGCGTTGCTGCTCTAGAGCGGATTCTGCCTGTTTGCGATCGGTGATATCAAAAATCACCCCATCCAGCCACAACAGGTTGCCGTGCTCATCCAGAACACAGCGTCCCTTTTCGTAGACCCACCGCACACTCCCATCTGCGTGAATCATGCGATATTCCAGGGCATAGGGTTGGCGATCGATCAGGCTTTGCTCGATGGCGCGATCGAGTTTGCTGACATCGTCGGGGTGTTCAATATCGATGAACGATCGCACCCGATTGTCGATGAAATCAGAAGCGGGGTAGCCACAGATTTGCTCGATCGCATCACTGACAAACTTTGCGGCTCCAACGGGGTCGGCGTTCGGATCATAGGTATGACGGAACACCGCTCCGGGTAGGTTAGATACCAGCGATCGAAATCGTTCTTCACTCTGGCGCAGGGCTGCCTCAATTTGAATGCGCTCGGTAAAGTCGGTGATGATGGTATCAACCCGAATGGCGTTGCCCTCATCATCCTCAATCAAACGGGCGCGATCGCGCACCCAACGAATATCTCCATCGGGTCTGAGGATGCGGTATTCCACATCGTGACCCCGCGTTTGCCGCAGGCTATAGCTGGCAGCAACGACCTGTTGGCGATCGTCAGGGTGGACAAGCTTGAGCCACAAATTTGGGTCAGCCAAAAAATCTTCAATGGGTCGCCCATACAGCAATTCCGCATTAGGGCTGTAATAGAGAATGTCGCCTGTCTCCGCAGAAACCGACCAGACCACATCGGCAAGAGAGTTGAGGATGCTGTTTAGCTGTTCGCGGTTTTGGCGCAGGGCAGCTTCAATTTTTTTGCGATCGCTAATATCGCGCGTATTCACCACAATGCCCTGGACATGGGGATTGTCGAGTTGATTACTGCCCATCGACTCCAGATAGACCCAGCAGCCATCGGCATGTCGCCAGCGATATTCAATGCAGGTTGAGTCACCCACCGTTTGGGTTAACGCCTGAAAGGCACTTTGAGCCTCTGCCACATCATCAGGATGCATCCAATCAAAGGCACAGCGACCTAAAAACAAGTCAGAAGGGTAGCCTAGAATCCGCTCAGTGGAAGGGCTTTGATAGATAACTGTGGCATCTGCTGCCAGAATAGTAATGATGTCAGAAGCGTTTTGAACGAGCGATCGAAAGGGTTCCTCCGGGGGTTGTGGCGTCTCCTCCAGAGGTTGGCGTATCGCCTCCGGGATACTCGCCTCTGACGGCACACTCGCCTCTTCTGGCTCGATTTCACTGATGTCTTGCACTGAAAACAGCGCGTAAAACCCAAACCCATCGGGAGCAGGCAACGCCGTTACCGTTGTACTTTGCTTGCGCTGGTTGCCATTGGGCAAGATTGCCGGAATTAGATGTTGATACGTTTCCCCTGTGAAGGTAACTGTTGTGCCCTCAGTAAAGACTTGCTGTAAGGCTCTGGCGTAATCTGGAAACTGAAAATGGGTAAAGTAGCTACGAATATCTTTACCCTCGATGCGGCGTTTGGTGATGGTTGTCCATTGTTGTAAGCAGCGATTCCAAAAGGCAACCGTAAAATCCTGCCGCAGGATAAATGCTCCAATCGGCAGATAATCTAGCAAATTATAGGTTTGCTCAATCGTTTGAACGTTACTCATACAGGTTGCCGAATGGCTGTATCAAAGCCAGCAGAAATAATATAGCTTTGGTCAGAAAGCTTCAGGCAAAGGCAATGGCTCAACCCCGATGCTGGGAAAGCTTCCTGACTCACCTCCGCCCCATCGAATATGGCTACAGCTACAACGACGCCACTTTAAAGCGTAAAGATTAAAATCTTTGCAAGCTGATTTGATACTCATCGCTTACCGTAATCTCTGCCTGATTGTATAACCCTAGTCACTAGGCTTTAGACGGGATGCAGGGATTAAAAACCCCATTTCTGGGGGACAGCCCTAACACTCCCTCTGTCCTAACTTAAATGGCGATCGCTACATTAGCTTCGTTGGTTTTGCCTAATTATCTCTGACTTGCGACTGAATTCTTAGAAACGCGAATTAAATAACGTGGGCAAATTTCTTGCTGTAAGGGTTTGGCAATGCCACACCCCGCAAAAAAATTGCATTTTATTTAATTCATAACCCTTAGTACAACTCGTCGTAAATAACGTCAGTTCGGTTTAAGAGCCCGGCGAATGAATTCGCGGCGACTCGAGCCAAGTCCGCCGACGCGGACTCCGGAAAATCCAGGTTTGACGAACCGACGCAGGTCGGTTTTGCTCTTATAGCGGCGGTTTTAACCGCCGAAATCCTTATCCCGAATTCACGTTAAATAAGGGTGGGAATCTGGGGTGCAGGGGTGGAATCCCTGGCTGGGGGCATAGCCCCCCACCCCCCTGGTTTTATTTCCAAACCCTATCTGTGAATAGCAGTACTTAACTTTGAAATGCCCCTGGTAATATGCTGCCCTGTTTTAACGGATGAGCGGCTCCTGGATCAGGAGTATACCGCTCAATTTTAGAGCCGACAAAAGTATTTGTGTTTTGCCAGCCTATCTCTTATTCAACTCTGCCAGTTGTGGATAGCCCCTGTACAATCACCGATGGCGTAAAGCAGGAGCCATTCCAGTCAGCATCCTCGCCCAGTTCTACCAAATTTTTGAGGGCAGTGTAGACATTCCCTGCCACCATCGTATCCTTTACCCGCCCGACAACTTCCCCATTGTGAACGCGATACCCCAGATCCACATTGACAGAAAATTCTCCAGAAATACTGGCACTGCCGCCCAACATCTGATCCACGATGATGCCCTGTTTGAGGGAACCAATGAGTTCCATGAGGGATTTGAATCCGGGTTGAATCAGTAGATTAAACAAACCGGGAGTGGGGTAACTGCCCAGACCGGGGCGAAATCCGTTGCCCGTGGTGCCACTGCCTAACGCCTTACCAATCGTGCGATCGGTGTAAAACAGTTGCAACACACCATCTTTGATGAAGGTAATGGGCTGTGTTGGGGTGCCTTCATCGTCAAACGGACAGCTAAACGGTCCAGCGTCAGGTTGTTGATAGATCGTCAGAGCAGAGGCTGTCACGGGTTCACCCAGGCGATCGCTCCAGGGAGAAGCCCGCTCGATCACCTGTTTGCCGTTGAGAGCCGCCTGCACCGTTCCCCACAACATATCAGCAGCCTTAGCCGTAAACAACACAGGCACCTTGCCAATTGGGGGAGCCGTGTTCTTTTCTGCCCATCGTAGACGTTGCACGATCTGTTGCGCCAGAGCAACAGGGTCAAGGCGACCGCGTTGAGTTTGCCCATCCGAGACGCTCAAAAAATCGTCACCCCGCACCCACTCTGCCCCTAAAAAGCAACTCAATGTGGTGTCGGTATAGCCACAGTCTAAGCCTTTAGAGTTAATCAGACGGGTGGTTTCGACATCACATTCCCACTCTGCCGAACACAGGCTCTCAGGATAGGCTTCTCGCACGAGAGCGATCGCCTCTTTGCCCCATGCGACCAACTGTTCAACGGGGACCGCCTCTCCCAGGTCAGGGTAAGTAGCTTTGGTAGAAGAAGAGAGTTCAATGGTTTCAGGGTCGTTGAGATAGCTGAGGGCGATCGCCCGCTCCACCAGAGCATGAGGTGCAACCGGACCATAGGCAACTGCCAAACCCGGACGACCCTCGCGCCATAGACGCAACGCAATCCCCTCTGCTTGGGAGCTTTCGAGTTGCTTGAGTCGATTTGCCTCAAAAAAAACAGGTCGCGACAAAGACTGCGACTGAAATACCTCCGCTGCCTCTGCCCCTGACTGCATTGCTAATTCCAACAGTTGCTCTGCGAGTACTGCTTGTTGCGAATTGTCAGAAGCCATAAGTCCTATGTGAGGTCAGACATCTTTCACTTAAACCATCTTCGGGGATCAAGGTACATTGCGCTAGAGTTACTTACAGCCGCAACCACGTTCGATGGGCGAAGGTAAGTCAGGAAGTCCTCTCAGAATCAGGGTTTGAGCCATTCGCTTTGTCCGAAGCTTTCTGACTAAAGCTATACCTTGTAAAGTCTTGTAAAGCTTCCTCTGGGATGTGTCCCTGTCTCAAGGCTTTGCCGTTGAAGTTGCAGCCACAGAACCAAACCCGACTGCATCGGCTATTCACATCCCAATCATTTGAAATCCCAATCATTTGAAATCAGGACGAGAGCACGCTGCGGCGTTACTTTACGCCAGATCAAACTCTCGCATTAACCAGAAGCCCGTAAATTCCTCCACTTGAGGATTGGCCTGGACTGCCAAAAAGTGAACGCCATTGACCTTTTTTTTAGCCGCTTCAAAAGCTTGTGCTTCTTGCTGCAACTGAGGTTTGGGTAGATTGGCAAGCACCCAGGTATCACTAATTCCGGTTTCGAGCAATAGCCTGAAAGGAGCCTCACTACTCAAGTGTAAGGATGCCAGTTCCAAACCGGACATCCACGCCGCCAGGGGCAGAGCACGGGGCGAAAAGACGATGATGCCCGGAATTGGGTCTGTTGAGTTGATACCTGCGATGTCCAGCGGAAACGCCTCGCCAAAATCAATCTTCCACTCAGGCATATCGGCAAATGCTCCTGCTTCGAGCGTGACAAATGCCCACTGCTGACCAATCAGCGCATCTGGTAGAGGTTGAGGGGGATTGAGGGGGGTATTGACAGAGGGATTACTGCCCGGTTGATAGTTGGGCATGGTGGGATAGACCGTTTCCATTCGTTCTTGAATCCATGCACTGAGTGCCAGCGTGCGACGGCTAGCATAGCCCGGAATACCTGCCTCCTGACATCCTCTGGCAATCATATTCGTCATTTGACGACGAAAAAAGCGAATTTTATCCGGTGGCTTGGGTGCCTGGGCGATCGCCTCTTTGATCGCTTTAGACAACACAACCGAATTGACCTCGGTGTTAGAGCAAAACTGGGAATAGCGAAACAACGAGTCTAACCGCGTATTAATCTCCAGGGGGCTTTCACAAATCAGCACTTCCCAGAGTTTTTTCTGCTGGTCGTCCAACACCGGACGTGAGTAAAAATCTAGTTCCCAAATAACAGGCATGATGTCGTGTGCTCTAAACCTCTATCTCTGATCATAAGGGGAATGGGGAGTCGGAAAGGGGCTTCCGTCACGAGCCCCGTTTAACAATGACGCGAAATGGGTGATCGCTATCACGACAAATCCGGGTCGGCATCACTCAAAATCGCTATTTACATCACGGAACATCCCTCAGTTGCATCACTTCAGGAACGCGGCAAATTTTGAATAATTATTTTGTGACGATATTTTCCCTCTAACTCAACCCCTGGAGACGTTCATGCCGCTTTACGCATTTCTCGCAAGCTTGATTTTGGCTGTTCCCGTGTATGCGGTTTTGTATGCAACCTCGCTGTTTATTCCCATGTATCTCATTTTGCTGACGATCGGGATTGCAGGCTTGAGCTTATTTTTGCAGCGATCCAAGGGATTTTGGTTAGAGGAAGTTTTTAGTTTGATGACGCTGATCGTTGGCACAGCTTGCTTTTTTATCGGGTTTGCGATCGCCCCCCTGTTTGTCCAAATCATTGGTGCGATGGCTATCTTTGCTGTGTTCCAGTTTTATTGGGCAGATGTGCGCGTGGGCTAGACCCATCGTCAGAACAACCCATCCGGCTCAAAACCGGGTGCATCTGACGGTTAGGGGAATGGCCGTTAAAACCGCAGCTATCAGCACAAAACCTCAGTCTGCGTAGGCGACTTCGCTCCAATAGCCGCGAATTCATTCGCCGGGTTCAGTCCCCCAATCACTAGATGCACTCCTTAACGCCTGTATGCCTTGAACCCTTACATCGTGTGCCTACCAGATTACTTCGTCAAGGCTCCATCCCGGACATCATAGATGCACCAATCCTGTAGCCCGTGCTGACTTAGAATCGAGGTCGCGTGCAGCGTCTCACCACCCACCCCACGAACCATTACCAGGGTTGCCCCCTGACTGAGGCGATCGCCAAACAATCGAGCATCGGCTTCTGAGATACCTAAGCCAGTCAAGGCTTGGATGAGGTCAGTGGGTTTGCCAGGAGTCTGAGTGCGGTTCAGGGCAGATGTATCTCCCCCAATCACAAGAAACTGCCCTTGTCCTGGAATCACCAATCGCTGTAAGCCCACCATTAAACCTGTGATGCCGCTTAAAACCGTTCCAGATGAAGAAGCGGTATCTCTAGCAGAGTCATCTAATTGGAGAACAGTCTCGGTATCACGCACCACGACTGAAATCTTGTGCATCGGGAACCGCGCATTTTTCAATGCATTTAATGCCTGCTCCATCAGTTGAGTCGTGACAAACGTCCCCATTAGCCGCTTTTCAGGATAAGCCGATCGCACCGACGGATCACGCAACGGACGACCAGAGGGCATCGGGTTGGGGGGAATAGAGTTTGACGCGAAGCCACTCTCCCCACGAGGCGGCGGTACAGGCGGCATGGCAGGAGGAACCACAGCAGGGCTATCGCTCACTGGTTGAGCGATCGGTTGCGCTGGAGGATACTCCACCACGGGCTGAGAAACCGAGTTGGTTACGGGAGGATCAAGCTGAAGCAGAGTCGCGGCACCTGTAGCAGGTGTATCGTGAACGGCATGGATTGATTTCGCTGGGATAGGTGCCTCTAGAGGACGCTCCAGCGTTTGCGGCACGTCATAAACCCCAAAATCCTGAATCCCATGTTGGTGCAGCATTGCCTCTGCCCGCTGAATCTCTGTGCGAGTCCCCCGCAACAGCACCAAATAATCACCCCGCTCGACGCGATCGCGATACTGCCGTGCCCGATTTTCAGGAACCCCTAACCCAATTAATCCACCGAGCAGACCTCCTGCTGTTGCACCGACTGCTGCTCCTGTCAGAGTTAATGCGCCCACCGCAGCCTCACCGACAAATAGACCAGGTGCTAGCCCAACCAGAGAAGCCAATCCCGGAATCACGATCAATCCCAATCCGGCAGCAAGTCCGGCGGCTCCACCCAACAGACCCAGCGTCAACGCCCCTGCGGTCGCTCCCTGACCTGCTCGATTGCCAAGGTGATTATGCACCGGAACGCCTGCGATCGCGCCTTGTTGTTTGGCGTCTCTCGCAATTACCGTCATGCGTCGCCGAGGAAAACCAGCATCCTGTAAGGTTTGCAGGGCAGATGCAGTGGTCGGGCGATCGGGGAAAATACCAACAGCATGTTGATTCGCAGTTGAGGTCATGGGGTTTCCTCCCAAATCAGGTCAATTCAGAGCAAAATTTTCTCCGAGCCTCGTCTATATCCCTTTTAACGTTTCAAAAATTCAATCGTCATTGATCCAGAGAGGGAATCCGGATAAAGCTAAGCCGAACAATGACAGCACAATCGATCGTCAGGGGTCTTTTGCCCACGACAATGACTTGGCATAAATTGTTCCCCAGAGGAAAGGGACGTCAATTCACGAGTGCGCCGAGGCGCGACCCAATTCCCTCTTCTTATCCCAAATCTGATACCGATTTAATGTTTGATTGTGGCAGATCACTGGGTAGGGGCGTTTCGCGAAACGCCCCTACGGAATCATGTGCAGTGAAGCCAATGCAACTTGGTATGAGTTCGAGATAAGGATCTTGGCGGTTAAAACCGCCGCTACAAGCGCAAAACTGACCTACGTCGGTTCGGCAAACCTTGATTTTCTGTAGTCCGCGTCGGCGGACTCCGCTCCCATAGCCGCAAATTGATTCGCCAGGTGTTTAACCGAATTGACGTTATCCCAATTTGAATTGTGAAGGCGACGAATGCTTGTACGAGTTCGGCAGTGCCAAACCCCTCTCCAACGCTGATTTGCCCATAAAACTCCTGATTACCCTCGACCTCTTTACTCCCGACTCTCTACCGCAGGAGTCGGGGATTGCGGCGGGTTGGGTGTTGCCAGACGACTGTAGGTAACCCAGACCATCATCATCAGCAACACTGTAAGGCTGACTCCCCCAATCGCCAACATACCAACACGGGATGTTAACCAGGTTTTGAGGCTGTCTGGTTCTTGCAAACCAAAGTGCGATCGCGGCACATGCACCAGTTTCCCTGGCTCTACACCGGACGAGGAGGTTGTCTGATTTTGAGTGTAGTAGCGGTGATAGCGGTAATAGCTGTAAGGATGGGTTGTGTAAGCCCGAATGCCGTTTGCCACAATCCCCAAAACGGGAATGGGAGAGATCTTCAGGGCTTCGAGTGCCTGACCCAGGGCAGCGCGATCGGTCTTACCGAGTCCAACAACTAGAATTACTCCATCTGTGTGAGCAGCCAGCAGGTTGCTATCGGCGAAGCCCAGTAGAGGTGGCATGTCGTAGATTACCAGATCAAACTGAGTCCGCACTTGTGCCATCAGGTTTTGCATCCGGCGTGACGAGAGCAGCTTGATTGGGTCAGGGGGAATGGGTCCCGCCGTAATGACGCACAGGTTGTCATCATCGGGCGATCGCTGAATCACCTGTTGCAACGACAGCTCATTTACAATTGCGTTACTCAACCCCCGCAGATTGGGCAAGTCTAAGCGACTATGCAACTGAGGACAGCGCAAATCTGCGTCGATCAGCAACACCCGTTGTCCCATCGCTGCCGCCGCTTTGGCGAGGTGCAAGGATGTTGTCGATTTGCCCTCTCCTGGTGCTGCCGAGCTAATCACCAATGAGCGAATGGGAGTGTCAGAACTGAGAAAGCGGATATTGGCGTAGAACGAGCGGAACGCCTCAAAGAAGGGAGAGGTTCTATAGGATGACGGTTCCGACGTGGTCACTGTTTGAGTCAGGCGATCGCCCCGTTGATACGATGGTTTCCCGTTGTTGCCGAAGTGGGTTTCTGACTCTGAATCAGATGCTACTCCTGCCGGAGCAGCTACTGTTTGCAGGCTCTTGGCAAAGGGAATCACGCCCAGGAGAGGCAATTTAGTAACTGCCTTAATTTCATCAGGCGAGTGAAATACAGAGTCGAGTTTCTCAGCGATCGCTGCCGCAACGGCTCCCAGCAGCAACCCGGCGATCGCCCCCATAGCTAAATTGCGCGGCACATTTGGAGAAATGGGAGTTTGAGGAGTCGCCGGAGCCGATAGCAATTCCCAGGGGGTTGACTTCTGTGCCGCCTCAATTTGCAGCGTTTCGCGAGTGGACAAAAAGCGGTTGAGACTTTCGGTGGCAATCTTCAATTCTCGCTGCAAATCGGTATATTCCCTCGCCAGCGCAGGCACTAGCTCAAACTCTTCTTTGAGGCGTGCCTCTACCTCCACCAGCGCATCACTGCGGGCTTCCAACACTTCCACCTGGTTCGCCGTAGTGACTAATTGTTTACTCAGTTCCAATGAGGTTGGGGTGAGGTTGCTATTCACCCCAGAGCTTGCCTGTTCGCCCAAAATTCGCTCGGCTTCTGCATCTAACAGGGGCAACAGTTCTGCTCGTTTATCCTCTAAAGTGGCGATCGCATAGTGACCGGGCTGCCAGCGAGCCGATTCGACGGCAATTTGGGACTCCACCTCACGAATCTGATTCAGCAGATTTTGATAACGGGGCGATTCACTCAAAGCAGAAGCAGCAAGTGCCTCATCGGGGCTAAAGCCTAACTGATTTTGTAGAGTGCCATAGAGCGATCGCGCCTCACTTAACTGGGTCTGGGTTTCCTGCCGTTGCTTTTCAACGCCGCTAATCAGGCTCGACAGGTCGTTGCCCCGCGATTCGGGGTCAATCAGGCTATATTCCTGCCGAAACTTTTCTAACCGCACTTGCAGCGTATTCACCCGTTCCCGCAGATCAGGCAATTGGCTGTCAACAAACTCGACCCCCTGTTGCAGACTGGTGCGCCGTTCTTCGTAGCTGTAATCGAGGTAAGCATCAGAAACTGCCTCTAACACCGCCTGAATCTTGTCAGGGTCAGTGCCGAGATAGCTCACAGACAACACTTTGGTATCGCGCAATCGGCTAATCACCAAGCCCCCGGCGAGCGAGCCAGAGTTGACATCGGGATACTCGTCCCGCAGTCGCTCGGCAATCGGCTCTAACAGGGCTGGACTCCGCAAGACCTCAATCTGGGTGGAATAGTCAAAGGTGGGTGAGAGCTGAATTTGGCTCTCTTGCAATAACTGCTGAGAGGGATCAGTCTGGCTGACTTCCTCCACCAACACTCGAAATTCACCCCGATAAATGGGGGTGCGCGTTAATGTCCATCCCCAAATGGTTGAGGTGACAGCGATCGCTACACTGGCAATCAGCCATCCCCGCCGCTGCACAATTCTCAAAATTTGAGCAAGGTCCAGGTCTTCCTGTTGATACATCGCTGCAACTGGAGCAGAGACGATCACTGGAGGTCCAGAGTAACCGTTTTGTTGGTGTGACTTAGACGAACGATTTGGATGATTTGACTCAACTGGCATTTTTGACCCAGATTTCGGTAAGTGAAGAGTTCAGGCACTCTCTTTCTTTCTACGGAACGTTCATGTCAGAACAGCAAATTTTTGGAATTGACAGAAAATCCGCGATCGCCTCTACTCAATTACTCACGTTGTTCTCAATCGCCACAAAATGCGCTCATCTTAGCGATCGCCTTAATCGGTGACGACTCGTGGAGTCAGCAACACGGCTCGCCGACTATCCACGATCACTACCGAAAAGTTGCGATCGCTCAGTGTTTGTAACACAGCCGCCGCAGCCGTCAAATCACTCGTATAGGTTGCTAACAAATAGGGACGTTGCTCATAGGACACCAATCCAACCGGAGTGGTAATGACTTGCTGGAGTTGGGTCGCGACTTCTGGGCGGTTGAAATAATCAACCAACACCGCATACCCTGTCCCCAACGCTTGAGGATTGTAGGCCACTCTCGGATCAGTCGCTGGGCCTGGGGTTGGAGTTGCTTGAGGGGCAGGACTGGGAGAAGGTTGTGTGGCTGGAGTGGGAGTGGGTTGAGGAAACGGAGCCGGAGCCAGTTCGCTGGCGGTTGCCCCCGGAGTCGGCTGATTGGCATCAGGCGGTGTTCCCGGAGAGGGAAAGGGTGGCGTCGCTGTTGCGTTAGCGTCAGGCTGAGGCGTCGGAGACTGCGTTGCCTCTGGTGCAACTGGCTGATCGGTTGGAGGGACATTGGCTTCAGGAGGACGTGCCACAAACGCTTGCAATCCGCCAACATCTGATAAAAATTGTGCCCAGGAGTTAGCAACCTCCAGGTCAGTAAAGCCTCCTACACGGGTTACGGTCGTACCGAGATAGTCGCAAACCGTGGTGGTTGTATTGCGTGGGAGGGCTTGAGTTAGTTGATCATGTGCCTGGGGCGATCGATAGACCACCATCAACAAATACTCGTTAGCCGCAGGGGGCGCACACGGAGATTGGGGTTGAGCAACGGCTCCCTGGGCAACTACAACAGCGATCGCCTCTTGATTCACATTCCATCCTACCCCTGTGATTGCAAACGCACTCGCGATCGCCCCACCGATGAATGTAATGTGTGAATTGCTCCGAGCCATACATCCCCCATCCACGTTGATTCACAGGGCATAGCACTGACGGTTTCAGGCTGGGTCAAGCCACATCGTCTATAAGCGAATGCTGCCCACTTGCAAGATTACCTCTTACATCCCCTATTACACCGCACTTGTCAGCGATGCAAGTGGAGTGGGAATCGTGTCAGAGGGAGCCTGAAACTCACCCGTTAACACAAACTCCAGACGCAGTTTGAGCCAGGTAATGAACTGAGGATTCGTAGAAATAATCGCAGCGGCCGGCTGAGGACATTGGGCTTTGATTTGAGCCAATTCAGGAGCTTCTAAAAAAGCCGGTTGAGTGACCAGCCAAAAGTCAATTTCTTTTTCTTGCTCGTGATAGTAACAAGTTCGCTCCCGCAGCACTTCCTCAGTGGGTTCTTCTTCTAACAAGAATTTTTGACTGCTCAGAACGTAGTAGTAGGTTGTCATGATCAAATGTTGAGAATGGATTGAATGGGGTTAAAAATTCTAGAAATTGGGGGCAAAACCAGATAGTTGGGGGCAAAACCGAGAATTACAATTCTCCTCGGATAGCTTGTTTCATCTCACGCACAGCTCGCTCCATACCCACTAGGGCGGCACGGCTGACAATCGTGTGTCCAATATTCAATTCTTCCATGCCATCGAGACAAGCGATCGCATAAACATTCCAATAGGTCAGTCCGTGTCCGGCATTGACTCGTAGACCAGCGGCGATCGCCTGTTGGCATCCTTCCGCTAAAATAGCCAATTCCTTAGCGCGGCTTGCTTCATCCTTCGCTTCGGCATATTGCCCGGTGTGCAACTCAATAAATTGAGCTTTGACCGCCGCAGAAGCGGCAATTTGGTCAGGATCAGCATCAATAAACAGGCTCACGGGAATGCCTGCACTCTGGAGGCGATCGACCACATCAGCCATGCGCTTTTTCTGACCCAGGATGTCCAGTCCACCTTCGGTGGTGACCTCTTCACGCCGCTCTGGAACGAGTGTCACATAGTCGGGGTGAATGTCGAGGGCGATCGCCACCATTTCGTCCGTTGCCGCCATCTCCAAATTGAGATGAGTACGTACCGTTTGCCGGAGCAGGCGCACATCCCGGTCTTGAATGTGTCGCCGATCTTCCCGCAGATGCACTGTAATGCCATCGGCCCCAGCCAACTCTGCTAACACTGCCGCGGCTACCGGATCAGGCTCTACGGTTCGTCGTGCCTGCCGAATCGTTGCAATGTGGTCAATATTTACGCCTAAGGTTGGCACTCTCTGCTCCTTCGCCTGCCAAAAATGACACGTTTCTAATCATATAGCAATCTTTAAGGGGTTCAGATGTGGATATTTGGGAGAAAAATGGCAAATGGTCATTGGTCAATTGTTAATCGTCAGTTGTCAATGGTCAGTTGTCGTTAGTTATTGGTCAATCGTTAATCGTCAATGGTCAATGGTCAATGGTTAATCGCTAATGGTCAATGGTTAATCGTTAATGGTCAATGGTCAATCGTTAATCGTCATTGACTGGGCTCCCCATTCCCCACTCCCCATTCCCCACTCCCCATTCCCCACCCCCCATTCCCTATTCCCCATTCCCCACTCCCCTCCGAATTAATTGATGTTAAAGGTTGGGGCGATCGCCAGCAGGGAAGTGTTATCAAGTTGACAATTCATTACCTGTTAATAGAGACATCCATGCCCGCAAAACTCGTCGTCATCGGAGACAGCCTCTCACAAGGATTTATCAGCGGAAGTATTTGCAAAACTGACTTCTCCTATCCTCAAATGCTGGCAGACTGTCTGGGGATACAGGACTTTAGAGTGCCTGATTTTGGTGGAGAAGGGGGCTTACCACTCAACCTGGATCAGCTATTTCGACTGCTGGCTCGACGCTACGGAGCCAAAGTGAGTTGGTTGGAAGTGCCGATGGCTTTGTTAAGCGTTCGCAGCTTCATGGATCGTGTCGAGGATTATTGGGAACGGGGCGAAGGCAGTGAAGCATCACCAACGGGACCCCTGCATCACAATCTGGCGGTTTGGGGGTTTGAGTTGGGTGACTGTGACACACTGACTGAAGCCATTTGTCGGCGAACGATTCCCCGTGACAAGGACGACCTGCTAAACCAGATTCCAGAATTTGCTATGTATCGCACTGCACGGCGAACCCTGAATCCCCAGTTTTTGCCCCAATATGAAGAGTTGTCGCAAATCAAAGCTGCCGAAGCGATCGCCCGTTCTCAAGGGGGCATCGACAATCTGATGTTCTGGTTGGGGGGCAACAATTGCCTCGGCACTGTGGGTAGACTCAAAATCGTCTGGTCACAACTGGCAGATATCAACCGTCTATCGCACGAGCGCAGTGCTACGCTGTGGGTGCCTGAGCACTTTCGGCAATTGCTACGGCGAGTGGCTGACAAAATTTCGGCAATTGGTGCCAAAAATGTCTTCATCGGAACCATTCCCCATGTCACGATTCCCCCAGTGAGTCGCGGCATCTCCCCCGGCAGAACCCCTGACCGGGAACGCTCCGCCGATGGGTATTACGACTACTACACTCACTTTTGGGTCTGGGATAACGATTTTGCCAAAGCCCCTGACCAGTACCCCGCCTTGACTCAAAACGATGCTCGCCAAATTGATCAGGTGATTGACGAATACAACGAGGCGATCGCCACAGAAGCCCAAAAACGGGGTTGGCATGTTGTTGATTTTTGTCGTGCACTCGATCGCCTTGCCTACCGACGACAAAACGGCAGACCCGTCTATGTCTTCCCACCTGAGCTAGTGCAGGCGTTGAAAACAAATCCGGGCACCCAAGATCGCTTTACCGTCGATGGCAAGCCGATCCTGGATACCCGGTATCTCCGAGTTAAATCCGATGCTCCCCCAGGTGAACGTCATCAGGGCGGCATCTTCAGTCTGGATGGCATTCACCCTACCACCGTGGGCTACGGCATTGTCGCTCACGAAGTCTTGCAAGTGATGAAATCAGTCACTCCAGGACAAATCGTAAAACCACTCGACTGGAACAAAATCGTTGCAGCCGATGTCTTACTCAACGACCTACCCGCCAACCTGGAAAGCTTGCGAGACATTCTCGGGTTCCTATCAAGCCAGGGACCCCTCCCTAATCTCATCCGGTCAATCACAGGTGGGTTTGGAGTCAATCAATAGAAGGGATGTGTCAGTTTGGGGGCACCTACAAACCCGCAATGGAGTAGAATCAGCCCCCAGCGACAGCAGGTACAATGCTGACCTCATCTCCAGCATTGAGGGGAGTGTTAGCTCCATCCAGGAAGCGAATATCTTCACTGTTGACGTAGAAATTGACAAAGCGGCGGAGTTGCCCCTGTTCATCACACAAGCGGGCTTTGATGCCAGGAAAACTTTGCTCCAGGGAGTCAAGTAGCTCCGCGATCGTGCCTCCATCGCATTCAATAGTGGCTTGATCACGAGTGAATTTTTGCAGCGGGGTTGGAATCAGAACTTTAACAGACATAACTGAAAGGATGAAGGCGAAAAGATAAAGGATAAAAAATGCTGAATAGGTTAGGACAGAGGAAAGCAGGATAAAGGACAAAACTTTCTTTTCATCCTTTATCCCTTATCCTTCATCCTTAAACCAAGACCTGTTGCCACTCAAGTCGCTCAAGGGTTCTGGAGCGTTCGAGGGCACGCTCAAAGCTGTCAAGCTTGGGTTCGATAGTGAGCGGTTCGCCAATGTAGCCTTGAACCGCTTCCTGAGTCTTCAAGCCGTTACCCGTGATGTAAGCAACCGTGGTTTCTTCAGGGTCAATCTTGCCCGCTTCAGCCAGCTTCTTGAGAACGGCGATCGTGGTGCCACCCGCCGTTTCGGTGAAGATGCCTTCGGTTTCAGCCAACAGCTTCATGCCCTCAATGATTTCAGCATCGGTAACAGATTCAATGTTGCCATTGGTCTTACGGGCAATATCAACGGCATAAACCCCATCAGCAGGGTTGCCGATCGCGATCGACTTGGCAATTGTGCTGGGTTTGACTGGAGTGATGAAATCGCGACCTTCACGATAGGCTTGGGCGATCGGGGAGCAACCTTCAGCCTGAGCACCGCTAAAGCGAACACTCTTCTCATCCACTAAACCGACTTTGATAAACTCCTGGAAACCTTTGTAAATCTTGGTGAACAGTGACCCAGAGGCAAGGGGTGCAACAATGTGGTCGGGCAGTTGCCAGCCGAGTTGCTCTGCCACTTCGTAGCCCAGAGTTTTAGAGCCTTCTGAGTAGTAAGGACGCAAGTTGATGTTGACAAAGCCCCAACCATGGGAGTTTGCCACTTCAGAACAGAGGCGGTTGACCTGGTCATAGTTACCCTGCACAGCCATGACCGTTGGACCGTAAATCAACGTTCCCAAAATCTTTCCGGCTTCCAGATCGGCGGGGATGAAGACACAGCAGTCTAGCCCTGCATGAGCCGCGATCGCCGCTGTCGAGTTTGCCAGGTTGCCAGTGCTAGCACAAGAAACGGTTGTGAAACCCAGTTCACGAGCACGAGTCAGAGCCACCGATACCACCCGATCTTTGAAGCTGAGGGTGGGCATGTTAACGGCATCATTTTTGATATAAAGCTTTTTCAGACCCAGGCGACGGGCCAGCCGATTCGCTTGCAGCAACGGAGTCATGCCAGTCCCCACATCAATGGGGTTGTCACTCAGCACGGGCAAAAACGGACGATAACGCCAGATGGAGTTTGGTCCAGCTTGGATGCTCTTACGGGTCACTTGGCGAGCCAGTGCTGCATAGTCATAAGCGACTTCGAGCGGACCAAAGCAAAACTCACACACATGAATGGCTTTGGGTTCGTACTCTGCGCCACACTCTTTACATTTGAGTGCATTGAAGGTTGCAGCCGTTGACGGAGTTGCGGTTGACAGTTCTAACGCCTGGGTCATGGTTTGGTTTACTCGGATAGCACTTAGTGGACAGGTCGGAACCCCTGGAGTGGAAAGGTTCTCAGCAAAATTAGAAACTTTTTTTATTTTGTTGGGGCTAATCGTAACACGGGTGACAAAAACCCGTCAAACATACCCGACAAATTTTGTCGGGTTTCAATTTATCCCCAGTTCATCAAGCCTAAATCTTCGTTTATCAAGGTTTTTGAATTCCCATTAAGAAACGTGGGATTCGCGATCGCCCCACTCCGCTAAAGTTAAGATTTGTAAAGAATATAGCGAGTTAACTTGACCTGTCCTGAACAGGCTTAAACCCGACTACCAAACCTCAAGCTCAAGTTAAAACCAGGGCAAGCAGTAATCCCCCCTGATGCTGAAACCCATGCAGTTTGTGAACAAAGCGTAGCGGTGTGGTTATAGCTCGTTTGTCGCTGGTCACTGGCACTGGTCACTGGCACTGGTCACTGGCACCTAACCCACCAATGACTAGCGACTGCGATTGAAATCCCCAAGCTAAAAGATTTGTCAGGCAAGCTGCTTCGTCAGATTTCCCCTAATCTTTGCTACGCTTGAGTCATCATTCAGACGGCTTATCTCACCATCAAGAAATGTAATGAAATTAAGAAGTCTCATAAAAATGGGCTGAACCTGACCCAGATGAGTCGAAGAAAAGCGTTATTTCTGATATATCTTATAAAAAGTTAATAATTTACCCTTATTCTCTAATGAGTTTATTAGTTGTAGGTGCCACCGGAACTTTAGGAAGGCAAGTCGTTCGTCGCGCTTTAGATGAAGGCTATGAAGTGCGCTGCTTAGTGCGTAGCTTCAAAAGGGCCGCTTTTCTAAAGGAATGGGGTGCTGAGCTGGTGCAGGGTGATTTATGTGAACCCGACACACTCCCTCCCGCCCTGGCAGGGGTAACGGCTGTGATCGATGCGGCAACTGCCAGAGCGACTGACTCTTTAAGCATTAAAGAAGTGGATTGGGACGGTCAGGTCGCATTGATTCAAGCGGCACAAGTCGCTGGAGTAGAGCGGTTTATCTTCTTCTCTATTTTGGATGCGGAGAAATATCCCGATGTGCCTCTGATGGAAATTAAGCACTGCGTCGAAGACTTTTTGGCGGAGTCAGGTCTACAGTACACCGTCTTGCGCACGGCAGGCTTCCTTCAGGGTTTAATCGGTCAATACGCCATTCCCATCCTGGAAAAGCAAGCCGTTTGGGTCATGGGAGACACCTCAGCGATCGCCTACATCGATACTCAAGATCTGGCTAAATTTGCTGTCAAAGCACTCAAAGTACCGGAAACTGTAAATCGTACTTTCCCAGTGGTTGGCTCTAGAGCCTGGGAAGCCTACGAAATCATTCGCCTCTGTGAACGGTTGTCTGGGCAAGAAGCCAAGGTAACTCGGATGCCTCTAAACTTGCTCCGTAGCGTACGCCGCATTGCTCGGTTCTTTCAATGGACGTGGAATATTGCTGATCGCCTCGCCTTTACTGAAGTCATTGCGGCTGGTAAGCCTGTTAATGCCTCCATGGAGGAGACTTACAAGGTGTTTGGCATTGACCCCAGTGAGGTAACGACATTAGAGGCGTACCTGCAAGACTACTTTGGTCGCATCATGAAAAAGCTCAAGGAGATTGAGTACGAGAAAGAGAAAGCTAAAGAGCGCGAACAGGCACGACGGCAGAAACGCAGCCCCTTCAAGAAACAAAACTAAAAGCATTGGGTTAAGCAGGGCGTAGCATTGGGTTAAGTCAATTGCTGCATCACTTTCGGTAGTTCTATCCCAATGCTGCACCCGTACAGGCAGTTCCGTTTCCTCAGGTCTTAGCACTCTCCTTGACTGATGGCATTTCTAGAGCTAGTGCTCATTCGCCACGCCCAATCAACCTGGAACCAGCAACGACGAATGCAGGGTTGGGGGGATGATGCGTTAACTACCATCGGACAAGACCAAGCCAAGCGACTGGCTAAACGGTTACAAGCCGAATTTCAAGCTCCTACCCACATTTACAGCAGTCCCCTGAGGCGATCGCGCCAAACAACTGATATTCTGCTCTCTCAAATTGAACCCATTCCCGTTGAGTATGCCGATGAATTAAAGGAGTTTCAGAATGGCATCTTCGAGGGATTGACCTGGGCAGAGGCAAAAGCATTGTACCCAGACTTATGTGCCTCGTTAGAAGCCTCACTGGACTGGTTGCCCATCCCTCAAGCCGAGTCATTACGAGAGGGGCGCGATCGCGCCCGACGGTTCCTGCAACACCTTCTCACTCATCATCACAATGGCGATCGCATCTGGGTTATCAGCCACAGTTGGCTGTTACAACAGCTCATTGCCGAACTCTTAGGGTGCGATCGCTCTTGGGGAATTTCTATTTGTAACACCGCTCTATTTGAATTTTGGTTGGATCAATCTCGCTGGCACGAAACTAACCAGAACCCATCTCAAAATCGATGGAACACAACCCTTTGGCAAATTCGTCACTTTAACGACTGCCAACACCTCCACACGACAGAGTTACATTAGAATTAGCAGCAAATATTAATTTTTTAATCTTGCATCTTTTATCTTCATCCGTGACATTTCAAGGTTTTCTATCTTGATCTATCGCAATTCCAAATGGGTTGTGAGAGGCTTATCCCGTCGGGATGCGTTTCTCACAACCCGCTTATCTTACAACTCATTTAGAACTACTATGATTCACACTTGTCATTTATCTATAAAATGCTTGAAAGTAGACCATATCCCGCAATCTTACGCTTGAGTTATTGTTAGAGACAGGAACGACAGCTTCATTTCTTAACCAGACATTGCTCAGGACTTTCTACCGCATATGGTTGGTTTGACTATGGTTGACCCGATTGACGATATCGCCAGACAAGCCCGCCAGGGGAGTGTTTCAGCGATTATTCAAGTCTTGAATGAAAAGTTGGTAGACTCTGGAGTTAGAACCAGAGCAATTTTTGCTGATGGCGTGTTGCAACTTCTATGTGAGGCGGCAACTCCAGAACAGCTAGAACAGACAACTTTAGTCGATCGGATTCGGCAAATTTTAGAGTCGATTCAGCCACGTAATATTCGTCGAATCAACATTAACAGCCGTATTGTGCGGGAACAGCAACTCCTCTGGTTAGAGGAAGTTAACCGTGACCCTGAACACCAATTGCTGTGGTCGCAAGAAATTACTCTGGCTCGGATGAATCCTCTCAAACGCCTGTTTGAGGATTGGTTTGCTGAGAAACCTGAATATGCTAAAACGCTGCCCAAAACCAACCGAGAAAACAAAGCTCAACAACACTTTTGGCGTGGGCTAGTCGGCGGAGTTAGTTTTAGCTTGTTGCTGTTGTTGGTAGGATGGGTTGTTGCAGATTGGATGGGGTTACGACTCGGTTCTCAAATTCAAGCTGTGACGACTCCCACTGATGAAGCCAGTCCTACCCCGGCGGCTCCATCTCAGCCTGATCCCTTTGTTCAAGCGGTGCGAATTGCAGAGCAGGCAGTCGTGGATGGACAATCTGCACAAACCCCCGCAGATTGGTTAGATCTGGCAGCGCGATGGCAACGGGCATCGGATCTGATGGCACAGATTCCACCGGGAGATAGTCGTTATAAAACGGCTCAAGACCGCACTCAGGTCTACCGCCAAAATAGTGAAGTCGCCATGCTCAAAGCTGAACGACAACGCCAACAACCTGCTGCAAACGTAAAACCTTCTCCTAACAACTGAGCTGTATTTCTTAAAGATATGAATATCCGCATTGGTAATGGGTACGATATTCACCGTCTGGTGAGCGATCGCCCCCTGATTTTGGGTGGTGTCAAGATTCCCCATGAGTTGGGTTTGTTGGGGCACAGTGATGCCGATGTGTTAACCCACGCCATTATGGACGCTATGTTGGGAGCGTTGAGCCTGGGCGATATCGGTCACTACTTTCCACCCAGCGACCCCAAATGGAAAGGAGCCGATAGCCTGGTTCTACTGGAGCAGGTCAATCAGCTTGTGCGCTCTAAAGGATGGCAGGTCAGTAATCTAGACTCCGTGATTGTGGCAGAACGCCCCAAGCTCAAACCCCACATTCAAGCGATGCGCGATCGCCTTGCCACAGTGTTACACCTCACCCCCGATCAGGTTGGAGTGAAAGCCACGACCAATGAGCAACTGGGTCCAGTCGGTCGCGAGGAAGGAATCGCAGCGTATGCGATCGCTCTTTTGACTAAAGGGAGTGGGGAGTAGGGAATGGGGAATGGAGAGTATAGCTGTTGTCAGATCAGTGCAATACAACGAACTCCCTTAACTCTTTTGATGGCTTGCCCTGACTATTAACCCTTCCTCCCCACCCCCGACACCCCTTTTCTATTCCCCTCCCAGACGTTTTTTCTTGCGTCCGATATAGTAGAGGTTGGATGTAAACAACCTTTAAGCTCACTATGGCTGTTAATCTGGTTCAAGATGCTGCTGGTAGGCAGTTACCTGCCCAGGATGCACCGTTGCTTAGGCAGGTTTTCGCGGCTATTACGGCAGAAAGTTGCCCAACTTCGTTCAACTTCCATTTACACACAGTTTGTTCGGATGGCAGGCTTCAACCTGAACAGTTGATGGAGCAGGCGATCGCCTTAGGACTCAAAGGATTAGCCATCACTGATCACCACAGCACCAACGGCTATCGTCGAGCACAGCAATGGTTGTCACAACAGTCCTCGATGATTGTGGAGGATGACCACCCCTTGCCTCACTTGTGGACGGGCATGGAAATTAATGCCCTGTTGTTAGACGATGAGGTGCATATCCTGGCATATGCCTTTGATCCAGATCACGAGGCATTGCAACGCTACATGCAACGGGAAACCGCACAGGGTGAATTTTACAAAGCAGACAATATTATCAACGCCATTCATACAGCGGGCGGACTGGCAGTCCTGGCACATCCAGCCCGCTACAGGCGATCGCACTATGAGTTAATTCCAGCGGCAGCCGAAATGGGCCTCGATGGCATTGAAACCTATTATGCTTACAACAATCCCAGTCCCTGGGTGCCCAGCCCCCGACAAACTCAAGAAGTGTATGAACTGGGACGGGTATGGGGGTTATTGCAAACTTGTGGCACTGACACGCATGGTTTGAGTCTGTTACAACGGCTTTAGCCAACCTCCCGTCGTTGATTTAGTAAACCCTGGCTTTTCGGAAGCCCAAATCGACTCGCCAGGTGTTGAACCCCAATTGACCCTAACCGACGGGAACCAGGCGTTCAAGAGCAGGTAACCAGGCAGCAGCCAGGAAACCACCTAACAGACCAAAGAGATGCCCTTCCCAGGAGATTCCTTTTTGCGCGGGAAGGATGCCCAGCAGCGATTGCGAGTAGAAAATTCCTACGAACAGGGAGATTACACTGGTCGTGGTATCTCGTTTGAAGTATCCATATAACAATAAAAAACCCAGGTAGCCAAATACTACTCCACTAGCACCGAGGTGAATGCTGTCCGGTTTGCCAAACAGCCAAACTCCCAAGCCACTAGCGATCGCCACAATGATCGTGACGATATAGAACTGTGTGATTCCCTGAAGCAACACTAACCAACCCAAAATAATGAAGGGCAAGGTGTTGCCAAAGAGATGGTTACCATCGCCATGTAAGAATGGCGCAAGCCCAATACTGAATATTCCACTGGGGTCACGAGGGCGAATTCCTAGATGGTTCAACGTGCCTCCCACCATGACATTAAAGGCAGAAATCCCCCAAGTCACCACGATAAAATCAGCCAAAATATTGGCACGCTCTCGCCAATCCTCTGGCAACCCTCCTGTAAATAGGATGGTGATGCAAACAACGTAGATAAAAATTTGTTCTTGTTTCACCGATTTAGAGTTGCAACATAGGAGCGTAATTCTCTGTACGTCGTAGATGCTCCTCTAAGATAATTCCCCTAAGGAATGCGAATTGCAATTCTGGGGACAGGGGCATGGCATTTGCCATGCCCTTACAGTAAATCATCAGTTGTGCAGGTTGTTTAATCTACGATCCTAAGGCGCAGCAGGAGCGGCAGGCTCAGGCGCGGGCTCAACAGGAACAACCATCGGCGGAGGGGCAGGCTCAGGCGCAGCAGCAGGCTCAGGTGCCGCAGCAGGCTCAGGTGCGGGAGGAGCCGCATCGACTGCTGGAGCAGCACCTTCATCTCCACCTGAGTCTTCACCCTTGGGGGTCGAATCAACGGGTTCTGAATAGTCGCGTTGCTCTCGTTCTCCCCGATCTTGTGACTCAGAGGCAGAAGAATCGTTGCGCTCAGTTTCGTTATCTGATGCCGCGCTTTGGTTGCTGACGCGACGAGGCTTGACTGGGCGCAAATCAATGGTTGCTCTGCGTCCTTCCAGACGGGGTAATTCGGGAAATTCCTCTGCTGGAATTTCATCCACCACTTCCCGCATAAAGTCGTTCCAGGTGCGAGCCGCCGTGCTACTCGCTCCCCAGGTCGGACGGTTGTTATCGTTACCTAACCAAACCCCAGTAACCATTTGAGGAATATAGCCAATAAACCAGAGGTCACGTCTTTCCTCAGAGGTTCCTGTTTTACCCGCCACCTGGCGATCGCGCAGTCGTGCCCGTGCTCCAGTACCACCTTCCACGACTCCCCTCAACATCCAGGTCATGATAGCAGCACTATCCTCATCAACTGCCTGCTTTGGTTCAAAATCGGCTTCGTACAACACTTCCCCATAGCGATTGGTAATGCGAATGATGCCGTGGGGTTCCACATGCCGTCCGCCATATGCCAGGGTGCCGTAAGCACTGGTCAACTCCAGCAAATTCACTTCTGAGGCACCCAATGCCAGCGAGTAAGTAGGCATCAATTCTGATTTGATCCCCATGCGCTCAGCCATCTGAACCACAGGATCAAACCCCACATCGATCAGGGCTTTAACCGCAACGACGTTAACCGAGGAGATTAACGCATCCCGAATTGAAAGGTTGCCTCGATAGCTTCTGCCATAGTTTTGGGGTTCATAGCCATCCACCACAAATTTGGCATCGACGTAGCTCTTATAGGGAGAGAACCCCCCTGCGATCGCCGTGGTGTAAACAAAAACTTTGAAGGTAGAACCGGGTTGTCGCAAAGCTTGTGTTGCCCGGTTAAATTGGCTCTTATTAAAATCATCGCCACCCACCAGAGCCTTAATTTCGCCTGTTCGGGGGTCGATCGCCACCAGAGCCGCCTGGGTGAAATTTTGCCCAGGACCGTAGTTTTTGATCGCGTTGATCACCGTCTCCTGAGCTTGCTGCTGCCACTCTGGATTCAACGTCGTCTCAACTGTTAACCCACCCAATTCCAGGTCTTCTTGCGAGACGTAGTTAGGCAGCTGTTGCTGAATGTAAGAGGTGAAATAGGGAGTGCTGCTGTAGAGGTTTCGGGGGGTGCTGGGTTTTAGGGTTAAGGGGGCAGCAACAGCTTGATCCATCTCTGCCTGGGTGATGAACCCTGTCTCAACCATACGAGCCAACACAATATTGCGTCGCTGGCGAGCAACTTCCAAATTGACTAAGGGTGAGTAAGCACTGGGGGCAGGCGGCATTCCTGCAATCATCGCCATCTCTGACAAGGTCAAGTCGTCTACAGGCTTACTGAAATAAACCCAGGCAGCATCCGCTACACCGTAAGCACCCGACCCCAAATAGACCAGATTGAGATACCGTTCCAGGATTTGCTCTTTGGTCAATTCTTCTTCAATCTTTTGAGCCAGCAATGCTTCTCTTAATTTGCGATCGAGGCTGCGATCCTGGTCAAGAAAGACGATTCGAGCCACCTGCTGGGTGATGGTGCTCCCTCCTTCAACGACTTCTCCAGCCGAGACATTGGCGACCACAGCACGGGCGATCGCCTGGTAGTCAACCCCCGTATGCTCATAAAAGTTCTGATCCTCAGAGGCAATAAACGCCTCTACCAGCTGAGGTGGGATCTGGTCAAACGATAGCTTTTCGCGAGTGGCGGGTCCTAACTGCTGCAAAACTGACCCATCAGCTGCCTTGATTGTCAAGGTTCCATCTCGCACAAAGGTCAACACTTCGGCTGTATCCGGCAATTCACCCCGAATCCGATTAACCGCGTCGTAGGCAGACACCGCGCCACCCCCAACACTGGCACTCACACCCAAAATCACCCATACCCACCACCGTTGATAAATGGGTTTGCGGCGGCGGGGAGGTCTTTGAGTACCGGGTTGCGGTGTCTCTGGAGAGGAGGTTTTGCGAGATACCGATCCAGGCTGCCTCGGCAACTGAGGAGGTGCAGACGATTCAACAAACCCGTTTCCATCTTGTAGATGGTTGGTATTCGGCGTTCCATTAGATGCCCCGTGATTGGACTTACGAGAGGCAGAGTTGCCCCTGGTGGAGATCGCTTTGAGCCTTGAGATAAAATCTGTCACGTTAGTTCCTCACACACCAACTGGGGCTAACAGAACCCCAATTCTACGACTTAATTGCTTCGTGCATTTGTAACGGGATCACAGAGTCTACACCCACTATAGATAAACCGATAGCAGTTCACACTATAAACTACGTCAGGGATCGTTAACTTTCACCACAAAACACTACCTGGCTTTACATGCCATCAACAGGTTATCAAACCCCGGCGTGACCAAGGGCTAACGCTGTCACTAACATGCCCAATACCAGAAAGGGTTGAGCACTGGCTTGATACTTCACATCGTTTTCTATCGGATTCCGCAAAAAGTACATATCTTGAAATGTAATTTGCGGGATGATGAGCAGGATCAGAATGGTCGCATACAGATTCTGACGAATGCCGATCAGATAGGCAGCCACACCAGACTGGAAGATATCAATCATTAAGACACAGATCCAGGCGGCGGCAGTAATGCCAAACATCACAGGCAGTGATTTCAACCCAAGTTGGCGATCGCCCTCCACACTTTTGAAGTCATTGACGACCGCAATCCCCAGACCAGAGAGGCTGTAGAACAAGGTCAACAGCACAATTGTGGGGTTGAGATCACCAAACAGCGCGTGTCCTGTCCACCAGGGCAAGGCGATGTAGCTGGCTCCCAACGCATAGCAACCCAACCAACCATTCTGCTTTAGTTTCAGCGGTGGAGCGGAATAGATGTAGGAGAGGAAGGAACCCCCGATCGCCAATACTGTAATCGTTGGGAACTCGTGCCCTGCCCAGACATCCAAAGCGTAGGCGATCGCAATCCCCGCAATCAGCAGAACCCAAATTTGGGTGATTACCTGGGGAATGGAAATCGCTCCGGAAGGGATGGGGCGGTAGGGTTCGTTAATCGCGTCGATCTCGCGATCGTAATAGTCGTTGAGAATCTGGGTATACCCGGTCAACAGAGGTCCTGCCAGGAACATACAAGCCGCTGAGATCAGAAAGTTTTCCAGAGTCCAGGTGTAATGCCCCGACGAGGCAGCACCACAAATCACACCCCACATCAGCGGAATCCAGGTGATCGGCTTCATCAGTTGCAGGCGAATTTTCCAGATCGAAGTTTCACCCGCTTGTGCCCCTTTCATGCCCAACAGTTGCCGTGTCTTGGCACTGCGATCGCCCTTAGAGGAAGGCTGTTCAGCATTACTGGTCGGCATAGCTGTAACCGCATCTGAGGAAACGCCTGAATCAGGCATGGAGGAAGGAGAGGGAGACTCAGACATGAGAACTATGGCTCTGTTACGAGTAGGGTGTGCAAATAGAGTGGGTCAACCGTCTAGATTACCGCTAATTGTGAAGCATTATGAAATAATTTCAAGTTTCTAGCCATCTCAAAACGAAATGATGAGATAGCCATCCTGAAATTTAGCCCCGGTCACCTGCCGACCACTCAACTCTGGCGGCAAAAAGATATTGCGTCGCTGATCGCCCGCCTCAATTGTGACTTCAGGCCCGTACTGGGTAAGTTTTACCTGCTTCTTATCAAACCCTGGTAGAAACAATGCAACTTTTCGCTCGGCAATGTTAGTAGCGATCGGGCGAGGCACTTGAGTCGCCTGAGTAAAGTCCGGTAACGCATTCATCACCGTTTGCCAATCTCCCTCTGCGCGAGTCGGCACAGTGGCAATAGGGAGCGGATCAAACTCCGACTGCAACCCATCGATCGCCATTGATTGATTGAGCACCACCCCTCCAACCGTCACACCCACCTGTTGAGCACTACCCCAGAGATATTTAGCGGTTGCCTGAGCAGCGCGATCGCCCGTCGTCACGAGATAAGCCGCCACTCGATTTGGATCAGCCACCGCTGCCGTTCCCTGTGCCAAAATGTTGTTCACTTGCTGAGCCGCAGGCTGATTAAACACGTCTCCTGACCAATTCACATTGAGAACGGCACTGGCAACAGGTTGAATAAAGGGAGAGATCGTCTTACCCAGATCTGAATCTGCAAATACCTGACGAAAGCGACGAATATACCAGCTTAAAATTTCGGGCATTCCCAGCATCCGTAGCGTTGCCTGGTCACCCGCCCCATCGTAAACAATCACGTCATAGCGATCGCTGGCGTCATATTCTCGAATGGCGTTCAGGATCAGCGCACTGTCCATCCCCGGCAAGACCCCCAGTTCTTGACCATACACTGCCTTTAGAAATGGCGTGCGGAGGTACTGAGCCTCCTGCTGTTTCAGGTCTTCCCAACTCCGCTCCAGCAGAACCGTCGTCTGCAATTGCACCACATCCAACCCCGTTGCCACGGTCTGAGGCTCAGCACTCAACGGAGTTTCCCACAACAAACTCAACGCAGGGCTGACATCCTGACCTGCAAACAAAACTCGTTTCCCCTGAGATGCAAACCGTTTCGCCGCCGCGATCGCGATCGTGGTGCGCCCCGTTCCCCCTTTGCCCAAAAAAGTCAAGATAAAACTCATTCCGATTGACCTACCCCAGAGGCTGAAAATTTCAACTATTGCTATGGTATCGGTCGCTTCTCAGAATTTGTATCTAGAGCGGGTATGAACTGCACAAGACATAAGGACAGGAGGCAGAAGGGTAAAAGTCAACGGTCAACCAGCATCAACGGTTGCCGAGTTATCGCTCTGACGATTAACCATTGACCAGTGACTGCTGACCATTGACTGATGGATGAGTGACTAACAACGTCGATCGAGATGATCAGGAGGCAGTTTCCAACTCATCTTCAAAGAACCAGGTGGCAAACTTATCCTCAAACTGCACAATCATGCCAATATTCTTGCCGTCTAATACTTTGAAACCCTGAACAACTCCAACCTGACCCAGCTTATCAATCACTGACTGAGGGGAGCGATCGCGCAACCGCCGCACACGGACTTTTTGACCGATTTCCATCGTTATTCTTTGCAATCAACTGATAAAACCAAAACTCAGTGTATCAGTGTCTTGGCGTTGTTTGAGTTATTCTGAGAACTTGCAGATAAATTCAGCCACAAAACAATCAGCCATGCTAGCAAAACGAATTTTGCCCTGTTTAGATGTCAAGGCAGGGCGGGTAGTCAAAGGAGTCAATTTCGTCGATTTACGCGATGCAGGCGATCCAGTTGAGTTGGCACAGGCATACAACCAGGCAGGGGCAGATGAATTAGTATTCTTAGACATCACGGCGACCCATGAAGATCGCGACATCATCTTTGATGTGGTCTATCGCACTGCCGAGCAAGTTTTTATCCCTTTAACCGTTGGTGGGGGCATCCAATCCTTAGAAACGATTAAAAAATTGTTAAGAGCCGGAGCCGATAAAGTCAGCATTAACTCAGCCGCTGTTCGTGACCCCGATTTGCTCAATCGAGCCAGCGATCGCTTTGGCAAGCAGTGCATCGTAGTGGCGATCGATGCCCGTCGCCGCACGGATTCAGATAACCCCGGATGGGATGTGTATGTTCGCGGAGGACGCGAAAACACCGGAATTGACGCAATCGAGTGGGCTGTAGAAGTTGAGCAACGTGGTGCCGGAGAGTTGCTCGTCACCAGTATGGATGCAGATGGTACACAGGCCGGATATGACCTGGAATTGACACGGGCGATCGCTGAACGGGTCCAGATCCCCGTAATTGCCTCTGGTGGCGCAGGCAATTGTGACCACATTCGCGCTGCCCTAACCGAAGGCAGAGCCGAAGCCGCTCTTCTCGCGTCCTTACTACACTACGGACAACTCACCGTAGCTGAAATCAAGCATCATCTGACCGATCACAACATTCCTGTCCGAATGACCTAGTACTGCACCACGGTGAATTTGGCAGGAGAGATGTAGATGATTAGAGGAGTAGAGGGATGGCTGGAAGGTAAGTCGGTCGCTCCTCCACTCCTCTACCCCTCCAGTGAATAGGAGAGTCAAAAAAATCTCTTTCTTAAGAGTTCAGGAATAAATCACGACACTTTCCCTGAGAAGCTGTTACAATTGTAAATATTACAATTGGTTACAGACCATTTAAAAATGATCTTTATTTTGCTCGTGGTTGTGGCTCTTGTTGCTTGGGCATTACACCTGATGCAAGAAGCAATTCAAAGCCGTGAATTTTCCCTGATGCTGGCAGGTTTTTTAGTGTCAGTAGCAGCGGCTGCCATGATGGCCGTTTATTTCTTAATGAGTCATTATGTCGGCTACATGACCCAGGCTGCGCAGCAATTTTCTGTTTACAGTCAGCTTGTCGATTCCTCAGAGTGGTCGTCATCGGACGATTGGTGGTCGGAGGATTGGATTGACTCAAATCCTAACCCGCCAGCTCTGTCGTCTCGAATTTAAGATAACGAGATACTCACATTGGGTTAGATAAGGTTTGCCATCGGTCAACTTTAGAAGTACTAGTTAACTCGATGCTAAGGTTATAATTACAACATAATGTTTCCGTAGTTCTATACATTTACTGAGTCTTATCGCTATCGTCATCTCCGTTAGAACTAATAGATTTTGGGACAGTATCCCCAGCTTGATAGATATGAAGAATGGTCAGGGTGGCGCAACTTTCGTAGGAGTGGGCTCTTTTATCACCTCCATCAGGGCTTAATCGATCCATTGCATCAGGAAATGATCTCCTTTCTTCAAGGGTCAGCTAGCGCAGGATGTGAATTCCTGAACTGAGGCAAATTCCTAAAATCTTTTGTTCTAACCTGAATCGGTGACAGCTATAAGCAAGGGCTAATGCAGATAAACTCGATCCCCCTAGGATTAGGAATTGAATAAAATGCAATTTTTGTGGAGGGGTTTGGCAATGCCAAACCCGTGCAGCAAGGAATATGCCCATGTTATTTAATTCACATTTCCAAATAGGGTTCAACCCTTAGCGCAGGGATCAGAGCAGTATGCCGAGGCTCCCGGATGAGATAGTTCCAAAGCATGAGGTAGCTATCAATTCGGACTGGTTTCAACAGATGAAGGCAGATTTACATCTGCTTTAACTTTGAGAGCCGTCTTAAAGTTGAGCTATGTCCTGATCAGTCTCAACTCGGTTTGAACAAGTTATTTATTCAATCGCCAGGCTCTAATTTCAACGTTTAAGAGGGTATTTTGACAGGAATCGATGTTTGAAAAGGAGTAGGTACATTACGGAGTCACTCCCCATAGCCTCCTGGTTTTTAGAAAAAGCAATTCCAAGCCTCTTGATAGTTCCAGATCTGGCTCAAATAAACGCTTGGGTGAACAAAACCAACCGCTCCCCAAACTGAACTGAGAAGAAACTAAAAGAAGCCAAACATTATTACTTTGCACTTATCCTCCTGCCCCCGATAGCTCAACTACCGTTTTGATTTGAAGGAGAAATCGTTGATGGATACCGCCAATCCAGAGCTTGAGAGCATCAACCGCCAATTGATGAGCCTGGAGCGTCCTAAAAAACCTAAAATGCTGGTCGTAGATGATGAGCCAGACAATTTAGACCTTTTGTATCGTACATTTCGACGCGATTTTCAGGTGCTCAGAGCTGAAAGCGGTATTATCGCTTTAGAGATGCTGGCAACCGAAGGTGAGGTTGCGGTTATTATTTCCGATCAACGAATGCCAGAGATGAAAGGCACAGAGTTTTTGAGCAAAACCGTGCCTCAGTTTCCCAACACGATGCGGATCATTCTGACTGGCTTTACAGATGTCGAAGATTTGGTAGAAGCTATCAACTCAGGACAGGTTTACAAATACATCACCAAACCCTGGGATCCTAGCGAACTCAAAATGGTGGTGAAGCGAGCCGCTGAAACCTATGAGTTGTTCAAGCAACGCAGCGAGGAATTGCGTCGAGCACAGGCTCAAACAATGTTGCTCAGTACGATTGTGCAGGTCACACAACAGTCCAATCGGTTGGAATCCTGGTTAGAACCGATCGCCACAGCATTTGGCGAAACCTTTGGTGCGGCTAGTTGCATTTTACAAATCGTGGAAGGAAATACCCTGGGGATCGCTCAAGGTGTCTACAGTATTGATCCCGATATGAAAAACTGGTTGGATCAAGACCCGCTGGTTAAAGAAGCGATCGCCTCCCAAAAAATGCAAGTCTCAGTCAATGTGCCTTCTGACCAAGATCTGGTGAAGGTTCAGCATTATAGTGATGCAGGAGTTCAGGCCCATCTCATTATTCCAATTACTTTTCAACATGAGGTGTTAGCGGTGTTGTCGCTGCAATGGCAGTGCCCCTGCGCTTTACAAGACAATGAATTAACGCTGTTACATCTGTGTGCTCAGCAAGTTGCACTGGCGATCGCGTGTGCTCGTCACACAACTTCCCTGACGTAACAGAGATTTATGGTGTGACAACGACACCACTTCGTAAGATAGGGTTAAAGAGTGATCAATCGGCAACGTGCAGATGGCTTTAGACCCAACTTCAGATCAGATTCAGGCATTATTTAATCGGATTGCTCCTGTCTATGACCAGTTCAACGATTGGCTTAGTCTGGGGCAACATCGCGTTTGGAAACAAATGGCGGTGAAGTGGAGCGGTGCCTACTCTGGTGCGACCTGTCTGGATGTATGTTGCGGTAGTGGAGATTTGGCGAGGCTTTTAGCTCGTCGGGTTGGGCAACAGGGACAGGTGTTTGGGGTTGATTTTGCGGCGGCTCAGTTGGCGATCGCCCAAGACAAAACTCAAAACAGTGTTCAACCTCTCCGTATTTCCTGGGTTGAAGCAGATGCTCTTCATTTACCCTTTGACGACAACTACTTTGATGCTGCCACGATGGGTTATGGGCTACGGAATGTCACGGATATTTTAGCCAGCTTAAAAGAATTGTGGCGAGTTCTCAAACCTAACGCAACGGTGGCGATTTTAGATTTTCATCGCCCCCAAAATCCCTCCCTTCGCTCATTTCAACAATGGTATTTACAAACCGTTGTCGTACCGATGGCTCAACAGTTTGGACTAACTGAAGAATATGCCTACATTAGCCCCAGTCTTGATCGTTTTCCACAGGGATCTGAGCAAGTGCAACTGGCAAAACAAGCTGGATTTCAAACTGTTAAACACTACGCGATCGCGGGAGATATGATGGGCATCTTAGTAGCAACTAAATCACAATAGAAAAGGTCAATCTTTTAAAAGTTCACCTGCTTTGGATCTCTTTACCCTCTGGTCACTTATTGCTCCTCCAGTTATCGGTGGCATCATTGGCTATTTCACCAATGACATTGCCATTCGAATGTTGTTTCGCCCCTATAAAGCGATCTACATTGGCAAGCGCAAACTTCCCTTCACACCGGGTTTGATTCCCAGTAATCAAGAACGGTTAGCGCAACGCATTTCTAATGCCATTATGGGGTCTCTCTTGACTCCCGCAGAACTGCAAAATTTGGCACGCCGATTATTAGCAACCGATCGGATGCAAGCGGCAATTCTGTGGCTACTCAAGTTGGCGATCGAGCAAGTCAAAGAGGATAACCAACAAAAAACCGCCAGGATCTTAGCAGGAATTTTGCAGGATTTCTTAGGGCAATCCTTACCCCGATTGATCAAAGTTTGGGCGAGACGAGAAGATTTTTTAGAAGCACAACTCAACCAAGTCTTTGATCAGGTTTTATTAGAGTTGCAATTAACAGATGCTCAAGCCAATCAATTGTCAGACTGGTTACTTAAAGCTGTTTTACCACCGGATGTGTTGCGACAATCCCTCGTCAACTTTTTGACCGATCGCAACATTCAAATTATCGATGAGGGCTTTCGTGAAAAAACCAGCGGAACTTATTGGGTTGTTGCCAATCTCTTTGGTTTGAGAAACACGTTGATTCGCTTGAGAACCTATTGTTTAGATGAACCAGAAGCGAGTAATGCAGTCTTAGCCGAGTTAATTCGATCGCTGCAAATTCAGGAGCGATTAAAAGAAGTCCTTCAAAATATTTCTCTACAAAATTTGCCTGTCTCCACGGTTCGCCAACTTCGTAAAACAATGCGAGACGCCGTGCGGGGTTACATCCAAATGCGAGGCACTGAAGTACTTCAAGGTTTAAGCAATTCCGTTGATTGGGATCACTTTTCTAACTTACTTCTAAACCGACTGCGCAACTCTACCGCTGTTGCAGATTCTCTAGAGCCAGTCAGCCAGGAGTTAGCTTTAATATTGGAGCGATATTTAGAACGAGATTTAGAGGCGATCGTTGCAAAAGCAATTCCCATTATGAATCTAGATCAAGTGATTATTGATCGCGTTAAAGCGACCTCTCCTCAAGATTTGGAGGCTGCTATTCAAGAAATTGTGCGAAGTGAGTTACAAGCGATCGTCAATCTAGGAGGAGTGCTGGGATTTTTCATTGGTTTACTCCAGGTTGTTGGATTAGCGTTACGAGGAAGCCCAGTTTCCTAATTTTTGATTCAGTGAAAATGCGGTCTGGTCTTGTCATGGTTATGATCACAAAACGTAGATCTACACATGATTCCTCATCTCCCCTCATGTAGGCTAATAAGAGCGAGATAATCTGTCCTTATTCACCAGAGTAATTGCAGGTTCGCCAGAATAGCTTTAGCCTATTTCAACAAGATTCAGGTGTATCAACTGTTCCTCAAAAATATTCCTCTAACGCTTACGGTGCTAATTTTGCTTAGATAAACTGTACTTCTTAAGCACTACATAAACTTCTTCTAACTCTCAAGAAAAATACATCTTGAAAGTCTATTAGTGTTGTTTCATCAAACAAAAGCTTGATCCTTTTGGTACAGTTTTGCTGCAATTTGGTATCACTTATCAACCTCAATCAGGACTTGTTTTGATGTCTACCATAAATGTTTTTCTTCCCACACGCATCCTAAGTTCTGCGAATGCTCCTGATTTATTAAATTGGATTCGTGACTGTCTAGAAAAGAATCGCAATCATTTACTCATCAATCTAAAAAATGTATTGTTCATGGACAGCATCGGTTTAACAGCCCTGATTACTGCCCGAGGAATGGTCTTAGAGGCAGGGGGCAAACTGGGCGTGTGCGGTCTAACGGGTCAAGCTCGTATGCTCTTTGAGATGACCAATATGGAGCGAGTATTTGAGATTTACGAGACAGCAGTTGAGTTTCAGCAAGCGATCGAACAGCTTCGCACAGCTCAGGTAGATGCCGTTCCTTAACAGAAGAGATTGAGGTGGCGATCGCGACCATTCTCGATGAGAGCGAAACCCACCATCTCCCTCCTCCCACATCCCTCTTTGACTGAAAGCCCTAACAGAAACCTGCCTAGCTCTAGGATCGTTTCCCTACCTACTCACTTTGCTGAATATATTGCAAGATGCCATCTGTGATGGCTCCCGCAATCTGGCTACGAGAAGTAGGGCTGCTTAATCGGCGTACGTCTTGCTGTCCTGTGACAAAACCGACTTCTACCAGTGCGGCAGGCATAGAGGTTTGAGTCAGGACGTAAAACCGGGCTTGTTTGACCCCCCGATCATTCATTCCAGTAGCTTGAATCAGGTTGGATTGGATGGCTTGTGCCAGTTGTCGCCCTGCCCCAGATGAATAATAAGTTTCGGCACCATTGGCATTTGAACCACTGGCAGTGGCATTGGCATGAATGCTGACGAATAAATCAGCATTGGCACGTTCGGCAAAGGTGACCCGTGGTTCCAGATCGAGAGTGCGATCGTCGCGACGGGTCATCACGGCCTGGACTCCTTGCCGCTCCAGTAAACTTGCCACTTCTTGAGCGATCGCCAACACGATTTCTTTTTCTTGAATACCGCCAATGCCAATCGCCCCTGGATCTCGACCCCCATGTCCAGGATCAATGACGACTACTCGTCGAGCGATCGGGGTTTGTGGGTTCGGGGTGCCGGGGTTTGCGATGGGTGGCAACGGTTGTGGATTGGTAGGGGGAGTCCATCCGGCAACAGGAATCACCATCGCTTGCAGATTCGCGGCTCGCAGTTGCCGTTCTAGAGCATCGGCAGTGTCACGATTACGAAACAGTCCCGCTTGCATCACGGCCTGACCATTCACTAGAGTGCGGAAGGCTCCGGGAGCGATCGCCCGAACCTGGTCTTGCTGTACGATCGTCTCTGCCTCCACCACAACTCGATAACTCACGGTGGAGGTCGAAGGTTGAGGCGAGGTGACTGGAGGACGATTGGGTGTTGGCGTTGATGGAGGCAACGTAGGACGGGCAATCGGTGTTCCAGATACGGGCACGGTTGGCAGATTCTCAGGTGGAGTGGGAGACACGGTGGTTGGGGGCAGTGCTGGGCTGGGTCGAGTCGCAACTGGAGGTGTCACAGGGGCAGGAGGACGGACAACCGGAGTCGGCACACCACCGTTTCCAGATGCAGAAGCGATCAGCGTCGGCAAATCTTGATTGTGCGTTAAGTAGATGTGAGGCAGAGTTTGGTTGTTATAGACCCGCTTCGTCATGCGCCACCCCGGATTTAGCTCAATCCGGGCAAAGCCATTGGTGTAACCATGAGTTCTCCCGATTTCGAGCGGAGGAGTGTTGCCGCGATGGGACACTGCCATCAGCACCAGATCATCTCCCTGACGCACCACCCGCAGGCTATATTGCAAGCCTAAATCCTCATTGCCCACCCGCAGCGAGTAACCGTTGCTATCAGTGCTGCGATTACAGATTCCAGTAAAGTCAAAATTCAGCAACACTGGATCGATTGTCGTCGGACCGTTGCCTGTCTCATTCCAACAGGCGCGACGATTATTTAACTGCTCCAAAATCAGCAGTTGATGAGATGTACCGCCCACTGGAGCAGCGATCGCCACTAATCGGCTCTGATCCACTTCCCGCTGCTCAAATCTCACGGCGGCAGCAGGTTCCCAAAAACCACTCAGCCCAACTCCAACAGCGGCTAATAAACCCAGCCGCAACCCAACTCCACCTTTCATCGTTAATGCCTATCTAAGTCGCTAATGTATCGTTCGTTGTTATCCACGACGAACCGGAACATTGGGAGTTGCGAGGGTTATTCAGCTTCCTTAACTGGCACAACAGACCTGATTGAAATTAGGACGAATGGGTACTTCAGCCCAATTCATCCCAAGCAAAAAATCCGGCTCAGAGATTGCTCACAGGAGATTTATTAATGTTGATATTTCATGACTTAACCCATGAAAGTCATAAAAATTTCCCCAGGCTTCTAGAAATCTGCCCTAATATGAAATTTGTAAATTATGTGACTGATCATCAGCCCCTCATTTCTTTCGCAATCAGTTTATAAAGAAAAGATCGGTGTTAGAGCCTATCCGAGAACCTCCAAGCATGGTTTTTGAAACTTAGGTAAGGTGGGCATTGCCCACACTACACAAGGAGTCTTCGGATTGATTCTTAGCACTATTTGATAGGTTAGTTACTGCCTCTAAAGTCCTGCCTGTTTAGCAAGATTCTTTAATCTTAAGGAGAAGCCTGTGAGTCCAGAAACGCTCGTCCAACTTCCAAACTTGACTGCTCCCACATCGCCCTATGACTCGGCAGAATTTGACGCCCATGTCATGGCAACCTATGCCCGTTTTCCATTGACTTTAGAGCGAGGCTTGGGGTGTCGAGTTTGGGATGCTGAAGGGCGAGAATACCTGGATTTTGTCGCTGGCATCGCCACTTGCACCCTCGGTCATGCTCACCCTGCCATGATTGAGGCAGTCACCCAGCAAATTCAAAAACTGCACCACGTTTCTAATCTCTACTACATTCGAGAGCAGGGAGATCTGGCGAAGTGGCTGATTGAACACTCCTGCGCCGATCGCGCCTTCTTCTGTAACTCTGGGGCGGAGGCAAACGAGGGAGCCATCAAATTAGCGCGAAAGTACGCTCACACCGTTCTCAAGATTGAGAGTCCGGTGATTTTGACGGCTCATGCCAGCTTCCACGGTCGCACTCTGGCAACGATCACCGCAACGGGGCAACCGAAATATCAAAAGAACTTTGATCCGTTGATGCCGGGGTTCCACTACGTCCCCTACAACGACATTACAGCCATTGAAGAGGCGATCGCCCTATTGGATACCCCCAGTCGTCACGTTGCCGCGATCATGCTGGAGCCATTGCAGGGTGAAGGGGGTGTGCGTCCGGGGGATGTGGCTTACTTCCAACGGGTGCGTCAGATCTGTGATGAAAAAGGCATCCTGCTGATTCTGGATGAAGTTCAAGTGGGAATGGGACGTACGGGACACCAGTGGGGGTATGAGAATTTGGGGATTGAACCCGATATCTTCACCTCTGCGAAAGGATTAGGTGGTGGCATTCCCATTGGGGCGATGCTGTGCAAATCCTTCTGTGATGTATTTCAACCGGGAGATCACGCCAGCACCTTTGGCGGCAATCCCTTTGCCTGCGGTGTTGCGCTCAAAGTTTGCCAAACCCTGGAGCAAGACAACCTGTTAGAGAATGTGCGACAACGGGGTGAGCAGTTGAGAAGTGGACTCAAGGCGATCGCTCAGAAGTATCCCAACCTGATCACGGAAGTGCGGGGATGGGGTCTGATCAACGGATTGGTTTTGAATTCTGACATCGAACTCACGTCTAGCCAGATCGTGAAAGCAGCAATGGATGACGGCTTATTGCTCGTGCCTGCGGGTCCAAAGGTCGTGCGCTTTGTGCCTCCGTTGATTGTCAACGAAGCCGAAATCGACGGGGCATTGCAGGCGATCGAACGGGCATTGGCGGCATTAGGGTAGTCAGTAGTCAGTAGTTGATAGTCAATGGTCAGTAGTCAGTAGTTGATAGTCAATGGTCAATAGTTGATAGTCAATAGTTGATAGTCAATGGTCAATAGTTGATAGTCAATAGTTGATGGTCAATAGTTGATGGTCAACAGTCAATAGTTGATGGTCAACAGTCAATAGTTGATAGTTGATAGTCAATAGTTGAGGTTTGTAGTCGATGAACCACTAACCATTGACCACTGACCACTGACTATTGACTATTGACCACTAACCACTGACCACTGACTATTGACCATTAACCATTAACCATTAACTCACAACAAAATCAACCCCTGACGTGCCCCCAGCGTCACAGCTTCAGTGCGACTAGAGGCACCCAGTTTATTGAAAATAGAGCTGATGTGAAATTTAACCGTGTGTTCTGAAATCGTTAGCCGACGGGCGATCGCCTTATTGCCCAGCCCTTCGGCTAACATGCTCAGCACCTCAATTTCACGGGGAGTCAGGGGTTGATTCGTCGCTGAGGGAAGTGATGATCGCGGTGAGGTTGGAGTCATCGGCAGTGACCCCAAAAATTCTGGATGCAGGACGATTAACCCTGTGGCTACAGCCTCGATCGCGGTGGTGATCTCATCTGCGGTTGCTTCGGCGGGCAAAATGCCCTGGATGCCCGATTGCAGCAGATCGCTCACCCAGGAACTCTGGACGTTATCCACCAGAACGACGATCGCTGGCAGAGCCATCTCGCGTTCTAAAGCTGGCAGAGCCGTTAGGGTTTCATCCTCCTGCAACTCTAGCTCCATCAGCACGACATCCGGTTGCAGCGCATCCAACTGCTCAGCCAGATCACGATGTGTCACACTCCCCACTATTGTTAACACCGCACTTTGCGCCAACACTGTCTCTAGACCCACACGGGCGATCGCTGAGTTCGCTGCAATCAAAACCCTCACTGTCGAGATCATGCAACATCAACCTGGGCTGAGTTCACTAAAACTGTCTTCAGAAATTGATTTACGGCGTGACTGGGAATGGCGATCGCCAACCCATTGATAATCATACTGTTGATGCCAATCACCTCACCCTGTGCGTTTGCCAACGGACCACCTGAATTGCCGGGTGCCAACCGAACATCCGCTCGAATCCAGCCATAGTGATCTGAAGGGCAAATCGTGTGAACAATTCCCGTGGTTAATGCCCCACTCACGCCCCAGGGGTTGCCGACCGCAAGCACCAATTCCCCCACCCGCAAATGCTCAGAGTCCCCAATAACAACAGGGGTGACGGCCGCCTCAACGGTGAGAGCCGCGAGATCGCGTTCTGGGTCACGAGCAACGACCGCTGCTTCCAAACTACGACCATCCCACAACTCAACAACGGCAGTTGATCCTCGGATGACATGGGCATTGGTGATGATCGTGCTGGACTGATTGAGCGGTGAGACGTGCCAGATCACACCCGACCCTGCACCCCATCGTCGTCCCCGCACTTGCACCGTTGAGCAACGAAGGGATTCTGTGACTTCACTCAACGCCTGAGCGATCGCCTGATGGTTAGCACTGAGGTTCATCGCGCCTCCTTCAGGGGACGCTCGCCCACGGTAATGGTGATTTCGGTTAACGTCCCTCCCCGAACAATTTGAGCCGTCAGGGGTTTGCCGACGCGATCGGGGTCAAGCATGGTGTGCACATCACGGACATCGCGGATTGGAGTTTGGTCTAACGCGACCAAAATATCGCCAATCAACACACCTGCGCGATCGGCAGGGGCATCGGGTTCAACGCTGACCACAATCACACCCCCGTCGTGGGACAAGCCCAGAGTCTCTTGCAGGGTTTTGGGCAATTGAACGGGTTGCATTCCCAAGCCCAGATATCCGCGTGCAATCCGTCCCTTTTGCAAAAGCTGGTTGACGACGCGATCAATCGTGCTGGCAGGAATCGTCAGAATGGCTCCACGCGGACCCGCTGTATTAATGCCAATGATTTCTCCTTGAACGGTGACAAGGGGACTGCCCGCAAAGCCGGGGTAGGGTGTGATGTCGGGGCGAATGAACTGGTCGATCTGTCCACCATGCCACGATCGCCAGGTTCCACTCAGGGCACTGACCACCCCCATACAGGCACTGGTGTTGCCTTCATTAGAGCGGGCAATCGCCAACACGATATGTCCCACTTTCAGAGAGGCTGCATCTGCCAGTTCCGCTGTGGGCAGATTGGTTTCCTGAATTTGCAGGATGGCTAGATCGGTGCCGCTATCGCGTGCTACAAGCTGTGCCGGAAGCATGCGCCCATCGGATAGCGTCACAGTAATGTCGTCTTCTCGCTTGACGGTGTGATCGGCAGTTACCACATAGCCCGATCGCCAGTGGATGCCGCTAGATGCCATGCGGTGTCGGGCATTGACCGCAACTACGACTGGAGCAGCATGGGCGATCGCCTCCGCCAATCCATTTGAAAACGCCAATAAGGCACTGGATGATTCAGTTGTAAGGGGCATGTTTGTTCTCCTGACGCTTTCATTGCCGGAAACCATGCGATTTCCTTACTTTTAGAATGACAATTGGTCAGGAGGTTCAACATCAGAGAAATGGGCAGATCCCATCCCGGAAAAATGGCTAGGAGAAATAACGTGTAGGGGCGCGATGCATCGCGCCCCTACACGTTATTTCGGTGTGTTCTGCAATTCAGGTCGTTCTTCAGGAACGATCGCCCCTTCTACAGGGCAGACTTGCAAACAGATACCACAGTCGATGCAGGTCGCAAAATCAATCCAGTACCAATCGGTTCCCTTCGTGTTTTTGCCTGGACCCTCATGAATGCAGGCAACCGGGCAAGCGTCTACACAGTCGGCAACGCCTTCGCATGTATTTGTAACAATCGTATGGGGCACGGTGTTCTTCTCTCAAACAATCGACAGGAGTAGCCAACGATGGCTTCTTCTAGCCTATCAGTTTCATCTCATCTTCACCCGGTTAGCCAATTTGCTCGATTTCAGGCTGACCGTCTGCCTGAATCCAGGCAATTTGGCTGATGTTGCGACGTTGGGCATAGGCTCTAGTCGTTTCAGCATCAGGATGATGGCTGAGATCCACCTCAACTCGCACTAGATTAGTAGACTCTCGAATTTTGTGAGCATAGGCAAACGCCGCAGCCTGTGCCTGGGGGGTTATCGGCACAACCAACCAATGGCTGGGAGGCGTATCAAGAGGTAACCGTCCGGTTGGCAACAGCGTTTGGTGTAGCTCTTCGATATTGAAGACAAAGCCAATACCGGGATGAGTTTCACCCTGGGGATGATATAGCCCCAATAACTGGTCATAGCGTCCACCCTGACCTAACACTCGCTGTCCTGCTGAGCCACTGATCACTTCAAACACAATGCCCGTGTAGTAGTCCAGCGTTTGGATCAGGCTCAAGTCGAGAATCAGCGGAGGCGTTGGACGGGCTTGAGCGGCAGATGTTTCCTCCAACAGCTCAATCAAAGACTTTAGATTATTGACAGCGTTTCGTTGAGTCGCGTCTAAATCCAGTTTTGAAACCCGTTGCAACACATCCGCTGGACGACCCCGCAAGTCAAACAGCAACAGGGCCCGCTCCCGTAACTCATCCGACAATGGCAAGGTTTCCAGCGACAGCCGATCGAGTGTGGCGATCGCCCCCCGCACCTGCTCCCGCACACTTTCTGGAAAGGCAGACAGGAGCGATCGTGTCAGTCCCGCCTCACCCAGGATCAGATACCACGAGTCAAGCTCTAGGGAATTCATGCAATCGCTCAGCAGCAGCAAGACTTCCGCATCAGCGACCACACCGCCACCACCAATTAACTCCACCCCCGCTTGATAAAACTCCTGCTGAGAAGTGTGGCTTCCCTTAGCTGCACGACGAAACACATTGGCGTTGTAGTACAACCGTTGGGGTAAGGTCGCTCCTGCCATTCGAGTTACAGCCGCACGAGCGATCGAAGCCGTCAATTCTGGACGTAACCCCAACGCCTCGTTTTCAATCTCCTGCAACTGAATCACAGTAGATTGTTGCACCGCCCCACCCGCCATTAGTGTATCCATCCGCTCCAGAGTTGACGTGATGATGCGGTGATAACCCCAGCGATGAAAGACATTTTGTAACCGATCTTCAATCCAGCGTTTCTGAGCCACATCCAGAGGCAATAGATCTCTGGCTCCGACTGGAGGTTGATACACCATTATTTCTTTTTCCCGCCAAATAAACCACCAAATAAGCCTCCTCCAGATGAGGTGTTGGGCTTTCCACCCTTGGGATTGGGTTTAGCTCCCTTCGTGGCACTTCCACTGGCTTGTTCACCAGGAGCTTTCCAGTTGGGGTCAAGTGCCTGCAAACCTGTTCGAGCCAACTCATTACTTGAGTTCAGTTTGAATGCCTGATTGAAGTGAACCTTTGCCATCGTGGGTTGTTTGCCCTGGAGATAAATCTGCCCTAAAAATGCATGACCATCACTGGCAAGATCAGTGCATTCAGGAGTTTTATTAGCAAGCTCTAGCCCATCTCGGATTTCTTTGATGGCACCTGTGGAATTTCCTTTTCCCCAAAACTCCTTGCCTCGTCGGTAATACCCTTCAATTAAGTCGCGAGTTTCTCGTCTGGGTGGTGGCCCTGGTGGCGGTGGTGGTGGCGGTGGCCCATCTTGCTTTTTACTAGGATCTTCATAGCTCCTTGGAATTGGTCGTCGATCATCACCTGTTGTTTTCATCAGGTAAATCAGATTCAACTCGCTGATTTGCCCGGTCAACTCCAACGTCTGATCCAGGTGTTCATATTGTTTTGCCGCCAACTCTTTCATTGCCACCCGGTAGGGTTGCTCAATATCCCCACGAGCACTGGCCAAGCGTCGTGCCGACTCACTCACCAACATAACCGTATCTTGCTGCCGAGCCGCTTGCTGTCCTTTGAGTTTGACGAGCAGGAGGTGATCCGTATAATTCTCTTTGTTTGAGAGTTTTTCGTAGGCTGGATTCACCAGTTTTGAGAGAATCTCAGCCGCCCGCTTACGGTCTTCCTCACTTTCAGTTGCATAGCTGTCAGGGTGCAGGCGACGTGCAATCTTGAGATACTGCTTACGAATATCCCCGGGATCAGCATTCACCGGGACTCCCAAAATTGCGTGGTAGTCGGTGCAGTCTAGATTAAAGAGTCCTAGCTCAATTTTGAATGACATTCTGCGTATCTCGCTTAGCTGTCACTGTAATTCTATCTAGTGTACTTTCTGTAGAACCCTTTCGGACAGATGTTTGTCAGAGTTTCACAAGGAATATGGCTCTATTGTCAATCGGGGATTCCCCGAATAGAGAGTAGATTTTTGTAAACACTGCCTCAAATTGAATCCCAAAATCGAGCTCACAGAGGGGTAAATGCTAAAGGTTTAATCTGCCCTAAGGTATGGCTGAGAGCCGTGTGAATGTGTCCATTGGTAGCTAAAATGCGACCCGATTGCAGCACAAACGGACTGTTGTCGTAAGCCGTTACCACCCCACCCGCTTCTTCAACTAAAACGACACCTGCTGCCATATCCCAGGGAGATAGCCCCCGTTCCCAATAGCCATCCAGACGTCCGCAAGCGACATAAGCCAGATCCATTGAGGCAGAGCCACCTCGCCGCACCCCTTGAGTTAAATGGGTGAGATGACAAAATTCAGCGTAATTATTGTCGGAAGTTTCGCGGCGATCGTAAGCGAACCCTGTCACTAATAAACTCTTACTGAGTTCTGAAGTGGTAGAAACACGGATAGGTTGACGATTGCGAGTTGCACCCAAACCCTTGGCAGCCCGAAACAGCTCTTGAAGAGACGGATTGTAGACAACGCCTACTTGCGGGATACCCTCAATTAACAAGCCGATGGACACCGCGTAAAAAGGATACTGATGGGCAAAATTGGTGGTTCCATCTAAGGGGTCGATCGCCCAGAGGTAGGTTGCAGTGGCATCACCTGATCGCCCTGATTCTTCTGCTAAGATAGCATGCCCCGGAAAGTGGCGTTTAATAACAGTGAGAATGGCATGTTCTGCGGCTTTATCCGCTTCTGTCACCAAATCACCGGGTCGTCCCTTCTCAATAATATTGTCTAGCTTTCCCCAATAGCTTTGTAGAATGGCTCCTCCAGTCAATGCTGCTTCGGTGGCAATGTCCAGAAATGGGTGCAGGTGGTCGGGTGAAAGAGACGTCATAGAAAAAATACTTTTATGGGTCAGTGGTGCGAAATTCTTGCGGCATCTGTCGCATGGGATGCTCTGCGTTCCAGATGCCAATCCCCATAAGCCGGGCTTTCTCCTGGGCGTTGATGAGCCGCTGTTCATATCGCAAATTGGGCGATCGCGATGACGCTAGTACAACCCCTTCTGCAACAAGCTGTTCATTCAACAGCACTCCATTTTTCCAGACGTAGGCTAATTTAAGCACTGAACCACTATCAGTAGCAGCTTCTGGCTCCACATCGGTTTCTAAAATCACCACCGAGTCATCGCCCAACAGAGTTTGCAATCGCTCTTTCGCCTGACTATACCAGGGTTCCTGCTTCTGGGCAGGCGTCTCAATACCCAACAGACGAACTCGTTCGGCTTGCTGGTTGGCAGGGTTGATCACTTCAATCGTTTGACCACTCACCACCCGCGCCACCCGTACTGACATGGAGCCAGGACGCAATGAGGCATCTCCTCCAAAAAGGCTGGCAGGTTGGCATCCCCACAAAAAGATAACTAAACTCACGATGACCCAGATTCGCCGTGCCCACAGCCCACTCAAGCCCCTACTCTTCATCGAGTGGCAATCCTTTACGCACCTTACCCTTCCCAAAATAACGCCCAAATTGCAGCTCGTACACTTCATCTTCATCTTGAGTTGCAACTTCTAGATCAGAGCGGGGGTAGCTGACACATAACAGGGCGTATCCCTCTGCCTGTAGCTCACGGGAGAGACCCATCGCCTCCGGTTGGTAAATCTCACCTGAGATGATACGCACCGCACAACTAGTACAAGCACCATTCCGACAGGAAAACGGTAGCTCGACTCCTTGCTGCTCAGCCGTTTGCAGAATGTAGCGATCTGAAGGGACTTGAATGACAGAAAGAGTGTCAGTACGGCGATCGCAAATTTTTACAGTGTAAACATCAGTCATAGTCAATGTGTGGGTGATCCAATGCCTCGCAACCCCACCAAAACGGATCACCTTGTAGGACTGCAAATACCAGGATAAAGGATTTGAGTGGTATCTGCGCCTACGAAACTATTCCAGGCACAGCGACTCCTTTACAAAACGCGCCCAGCCTGGAAACGATTGGAACCTTCTTGGCGCATTTTTATAGTTGGTTATAGTTGGTTCTTTGTGTGCCTGGTACTATCTCTTCTTCCTTGGTTCATCCCAATCGCTGTTTGCTTTCTTTTATTCCTCATCATCCATACCCTTCTCCTGATGCTTCAGATTTAAGAATTTTTCGTTCAATCCTCGATTTAACGGTTAAAATCTGGCTGCAAAGGGGGAACCCTTTGAGGAGAAAATTCATCAATGCTTTACAGCATTGGTTACGGTATTCCCACCAGGATTTTGGGATTATCCACAGCGTTAATAAGGTCGGATCTAGGGTTGGAGCTATGAGAATCATTAACGGGGTCATAACCACACTCGGCATTGCAGTGACTCTAATAGGAGCACCGAGCATCGCAACAGCGCAGAACCCTTTGCCAGAAGCATCTCCGTCGGAGTCAACGGCACCAGAAGCTACTTCACCAGTAGCACCTGAAGCAGAGGCACCTTTGCCAACAACCACTCCAACAGACGCGACGGCAGCACAGGCAACAGAAGCCTACGCCGATGGCGTTGAAAACCTGGAAGAGCGAGATTATAACGATGCGATCGCGGATTTTGATGAAGCGATTAGAGCCAATCCCTCCTTGGCAAACGCCTATCTCTATCGTGGTGTAGCACGGGCAGCAACAGGTGACCAGGCAGGGGCGATCGCAGATTACAACCAGGCTCTAGAGCTTGACCCAACCGCTATGGATGCCTATTTCCATCGGGGCGTAGCGCACTACAGTTTAGGCGACAGTGCTCAAGCAATGGCAGATTTTGACCAGGCGATCGCAAGCAATACTAATAATGCGGCTGCCTATTTCTATCGCGGTGTGTTGCACTACAACGGGGGCAATCAAGACAGTGCCACAACTGACTTTAATCAAGCGATTCAACTCAAGCCCGACTACGCCGAAGCCTATCTACATCGTGGGGTAATTCGCGCTGCCCAATCCGACCCTCAGGGGGCGATCGCGGATTTTGATCGCGCGGTTGAAATTCGCCCTAACTACGCCGCAGCTTACCTCAATCGAGGCAGCACTCAATTCACACTAGGAAACCGTGAAGCTGCCCTCGAAGACTTCAACCAGGCAGTACGTTTTAACGACGACTCAGCGGTCGCCTATTTTAACCGGGGTTTTATTCTCAGTACCTTGGGCAATCGTCAACGCGCCGTGGATGATTTCAGCCAGGCGATCGAGTTGCAACCTGACTACGCTCAAGCCTACTTCAGTCGGGGTGTGGTTCAGGCTTCTCTTGGCAACACTGAGAATGCTCTGAGTGACTTCAATCAAGCGATCGCCATTGACCCCGATTACGCAGAGGCATATAAACACCGTGGCGATTTATTAGCGGATAGTGAGAACTATCGTGAGGCGATCGAGGACTACAGTAATGCCTTAGAAATCCGCTCTGATTATGCTGAGGCTTACTCGGCTCGTGCCGATGCCAGGGTTGCTTTAGGAGACACGAGTGGAGCTGATCAAGATCTCACCCGTGCCATTTCCTTTAACCCTGGGAATGCTCAAGCCTTTAGCGAACGCGGCGACATTCGTTCAGAATTGGGCGATCCGCAAGGGGCACTCTCTGATTACAGTCGGGCGATCGAGATGAACCCCAACGATGCCGATGCCCATTACAATCGTGGGTTGCTACGGGCAGAGCTTGGCAACCGCCAGTCTGCACTGGAAGATTTTCGTCGTGCTGCCGAACTCTACATGCAAATGGGTTCTGCTCAGGGCTATCGCAACGCCCTGGCTGAAATCAACCGATTGCGTTAGAACTTAACCCCTCGATACCGGGTTTGTCGTCGCAGCCGATAGTATTCAGCAAACCGTGGAATATCTCCGCGATGCCCCATCACGATCACCGTATCTCCCTCTAGCAAAGGGGTTTGATGCTCGGGATGGATGATGTTTCTGCCATCGGCTCGACGCAATGCCACAACGATAAACGTCCCCTTACCCTGAATTTCAAGGTCGCTGATAATCCCCCCAATGAGGGGTGAGCCTTTAGCAATAGCAAGTTCATCAATCTGCACATCAATCTGAGCTAACAACTCATTCAAATTGCTACGCCCATCATTCGGGTCGAGCAGATCGAGTGCAGCGGGATGGGTAATCATGTGCGCCATCCGCAATGCCCCGATCGCTGCTGGGAGAACGACATGATCGGCTCCTGCCTGTTTTAGTTTCTTCTCTGTGCTGGGGAACTCACCTCGCGCCAAGATCACTAAACTTGGATTCAACCCCCGTGCGGTCAGCGTGATAAACACATTCAACGCATCTTCTGACAAGACAGTTGCCAATACCTTGGCACGACGAATTCCCGCTGTCTCTAGCACTACTTCATCGGTTGCATCCCCCGTCAACACCAGATAGCCAAGTGTCTCAGCTTCAGCAATGCGATCGACATTGTTATCAATGACGACAAATGACTGCCCCGTCTCTCGCATTTGGCGTGACAGAATCTGTCCCATGCGCCCAAAGCCACAAATCACCACATGCTGTTGCAGCGTTTCAATCTCTCGCATCATTCGTCTCGCATCCAGTGCCCGATTAATTTCACCCTCTGTCACCATTTGAATGAATCCCCCCACGATATACACCGCTGATGACGTTCCTGCCACAATCACCAAAATGGTAAACACTCTCAACGCAGGAGAGACAATTGGTCTAACCTCGCCATAGCCCACCCCAAACACTGTAATCACCACCATATAGACGGCATCCAGGAGCGACCACCCTGCCATCATGTAACCTGCTACTGCAATGATGATCGTGAGGGAAAAGACAAGCGTGCCAAAGAGAATGCGGCGGAACGATTGATGCATACAGAAATGCTCATCAGCAGGGGGTAATCCTAAACATAGCTGTATCTCAAACCTGCATCTGTATTAGAAGGCGAACTTACATCAGAAGTCGAAATAGATGTAGGGGGGCATCTCATTGGGTGCCAATAACCAGGCTGCAAATAGACAAATCGGCACCAGCACAATCTTAATGGGGAGATTCAGTTGCAACTTAAACCCTCGCTGAATCGTATAAGCAATTCCCATCGCCACCATCACACCCGCTAACAAGACCGCAATGTGCGATCGCTCCATATTCAACGTTTCCACGTAAATCTTCTGGGCAAACTGGATGTCTCCTACATGCCCCCAGAGGCGTTGCACCATCAACCCTGAATCCCGGAAGTCAGGCAAGCGAAAGAAAATCCAGGCAAAGAAGACGCTGACTTGAGTCACTAACCAGGCGATCGCAACTCCTGGAACAGTCTTCCAAAATTGCTTTAAAGGTGTCCACTGGTTCGATAGGGAATCGGTCAACCGATGAATCACCAAAAATAGACCGTGTAATCCCCCCCACACCACAAACCCCCAAGCGGCTCCATGCCAAATACCTGCAATCAGCATGACAATCAACAGGTTCAGGCAAGTTCTCACCAATCCTTGACGCGACCCACCCAATGGGAAATAGAGGTAATTCCGCAACCAGTCCCCCAGGGTCATGTGCCATCGTCGCCAAAAATCAGCAATACTGGTTGTCAAATAGGGAAAGTTAAAGTTTTGCGGTAACTCAATTCCCAACAGCAACGCACTGCCACGAGCTACATCCACATACCCACTAAAGTCCAGGTAAAGCTGTAGACCATAGGCAAAGGTTGCTAACCATAAGTCGCCACTGCCCGCCCGCTCTAAATTGTCAAAACTGAGATTAACCAGGGTCGCCAAATGATCTGCTAGCAGAAGTTTCTTAACTGCACCGGAGGCGATCAACCACAATCCTTCAACAATCTGAGCAGCGGCTGGAAACTGTAGGCTTTGAAATTGAGCCGCTAAAGGATGAAAGCGAGTAATTGGACCTGAAATCAACTTGGCAAAAAACAGCTTATAGGCTGAAAACTTCAGCAAATCATAAGTTGCTGGGGCACCGCGATAGACATCAATTAAATAAGCAATACACTCAAAACAGAAGAAGCTGATTCCCAACGGGGCAATTAGTTGCTGACCGACCCACTCCGCGTTCGCCTGCATCGCAGGCAGTTGAAACAGTACTCCTACAGATGACAGCAAAAAAGGAACGTACTTAAACCCCAGCAGTAATAGAACATTGAGGACAATTCCAACAATTAACAGTTTGAGGCGGCGACGTCCCCAATCCTGTTGAGCAAATTCCCAATTCTCGTTCTCAATGCGCCAGTCCACCGGAGCACTCAGCGCAATACCTAAGCGAAACGTGATGAACATCATCACGAGCAACAACGGGATGTACTGAATTTGTAAGGAACTGTAGAAAACGAGGCTGGCAAGCAAGAGGATGCCCAGTTTGAGCGATCGCCTCTCGACAGACCAATACACACCCAGCACACTGAGCAAAAACAGCCCATAAATAATTGATAGAAACGCCATGCCTAGCTGAGACGGGAAGATTAAACGAAGCTTGCAGGAATCTTACACTCTACACCCCTGATCGATCACAATCCTCCAGAATTTACACATCAAAGAGCAGGCCTCATCTGACGCTGCTCATTATTAAGCTAGATTGCTTAAAACCATCAGAGCGAACCCTTAGAAATGAAGCTAGCTCTGTTATAGTTGCGAATTGTAACGTTGCTCCATCACGCCAAATCGTTTAAAAATAAGGCTTTCATGCCTTACTGCCAGATTTGGCTACAGCCGAACCCTCAAAAAGTTTACAAAACTTCGTAAACATTCTTGAAAAAAAACCTGAGAGCCATTATATTAATTGTTACGTAAGGTTTACTTGCGCATACATTTTTTAATTCATTACTTCACTGGACTCATTACCTATGACAACCGTACTTCAGAAGCGCGAGAGCGCAAATCTGTGGGAGCAGTTCTGTCAGTGGGTTACTAGCACCGACAACCGCCTGTATGTAGGCTGGTTCGGCGTGTTGATGATCCCCACACTGCTGGCTGCAACCATCTGCTTCATCATTGCCTTCGTTGCTGCACCTCCTGTAGACATCGATGGTATCCGTGAGCCTGTATCTGGTTCTCTCATGTATGGC
>NZ_JACJSA010000031.1 GCF_014697545.1 Oscillatoria sp. FACHB-1407
GATTCACCTGCCTTAACAGCAGTCTCAAAGCTAGATATATTGCCGTGAAAGGTTTTCAGGCGATATGACCCTTTTTCGTCAGAATCGTTGCCATACCCCAATTTGTAGTATTCAGTTTGTGTAAGAGATTGAAATTTAATCAAATTTTGAGCCTTAAACTATAGGCTCGAAGCGCAGGGATTTGTCCTCTATGCACTGTGAAAAGTGCAGGACACTTATTTTTGTCCTGTATGGCAGAAGTCAGACATACAGCAGCACTCACACATACAGGACAAAATTTTTGTTACATAAGGTTCAAATCCTGTCGCCAGCCCCAGAATGTGGACATGGTGTAGTGGTAGCATGTGAGGCTTCCAACCTCTTGGTGTGGGTTCGAGTCCCACTGTCCATACCAAACGCGATCGTGATGTAGCGGCGAGCATCTGAGTGCGCCACACTCAGCGCATGGGTTCGAGTCCCATCGCGCTGCTTCGCAGATACCCGCAAGGGGTCGCTCTCGTAGTCCTGTAGCTCAACGGTGGAGCATCTGTCTTACAAACAGAGGGTTGCAGGTTCAAATCCTGTCAGGACTACCAATTCAAGGACTGAGTAACGAGGACTGAGGACTGGGAAAAAGCTGTACTCAGCACTTAGTCCTCAGCACTCAGCACTCACTTGGGTCTGTAGCTTAACTGGGAAAGCGTCTGCCTTGCAAGCAGAAAGATGTCGGTTCAAATCCGACCAGAATCCACCAAACCTGGGTCTGTAGCTCTAGTGGCAGAGCACCTAAACCACCTTGTACCCTAATCAGCAAAGCTTACATACTAACTTCCTGTTAAGAAGCAAAAAACTGCTTTGTGAACTTGTACGAGGGATGAGTGCAATTCTCATCGGGAGGTGATCGGTTCGATTCCGATCAGATCCACTGTGACTGAACCCGAAGTGGTGGAGGGGCTGGTCTGTGACACCAGTGTTAGCGAGTTCGACTCTCGTCAGTCACCCCAAATGGAAACTGCGGCTGAAGGTCAGCAACCTGCCTCGAAAACAGGCGTGCAGTTCATGCTGTAGAGGTTCGATTCCTCCAGTTTCCGCTGATGGAAGGTGCGGCTGTGTGGACGGCAACTGGCTTGGAAGCCCAGAGGATAGTTTTAATGCTATCGAGGTTCGACTCCTCCTCCTTCCGCTGTTTTATCGATAAGTAAGAGGTGATGGTAATGGTACATATTCGGTTTGAAGGGCGATCGCTCGACATTCCAGAAACTCAGCTAGGAATTACCACAGGTATGAGTGATATCGCAGTCAAAGAACAAGTTTCCAGACACTTGGATGTCAACACCAATCGACTCTCCGCGTATGTAGTCGATCGCCGTCCGAGTGGTGATCTGATCATTCGTCCTGAAGCCGTTTACGGTTAATTATTCAATTCCGCACCCTGACTTGAAAAGCTTACATACTTAGGGATCAGAAGGTTGCAGGTGCGATTCCTGCTTACTCCGATTGGGGTGATAGCTCAATGAGTAGAGCATCTGAATGTATTAACCGCTTTTCTAACTTGTGTGGAATCGCAAATTCAATCTGCACTTCGTGCCCTGACTGAAAAAGCTTACATACTTGCTCAATGGTAGAGCAGCCGCCTTTTAAGCGATTGGTTACAGGTTCAAATCCTGTGTATGATCCAACTGCTTTTTTGACTTGCACGAAATGATCTTTATCTAATACCAATTTGAATTGGCTTCGCTGCACATGATTCCGTAAGGGCGTTTCGCGAAACGCCCCTACCCAGTGATCTGCCACAATCAAACATTAAATCGGTATAAAATTTGGCAGTTGTTGCCGCGCCCCGATCGTAGAAGCTTACATACTCTCCACCAAACCCAAGGTGCGTATCTGGAGGGATACGCTGCGAGCCTGAACCTTAATTAGCAGGCAAAACTGGAGGGATAACACTCTCCAGCCAAGCTTCTGCAACTTGCGCGGTGACTCTTCACCGTTGCGTGCAACATCTGCCTCCTCATCCACGACAACCAGAGGAGGTTCTTATGAACAACACTGAACGCGATTTGCGTCTGGAAATGCTCAACAGCTTGCTCACCACCCCTCACCGCAAGCTGGAGCAAGTGGCAGAAATCCACCAACTGATCGTTGAACTTGACCCCATCTTCTACGGGCACCTGGCAGTCTGGTATCAGCGCAATGGTGACGTGCGCGACCACAAGGAAGTGTTTGTTGCTCACCTGCTGACCAGCGATCTGGTAGAACACCGCGATGCAGGATTCATCATGCTGCAAGAGTTTCCCCCTTATCAGGTAGCTCGTGTGGTGGACTTCATGAAGCAGCACCGCAACAAGTTACCTCGTTCTGCCCGGACTGCCGTACAGCGGTATTTGAAGGTGCGGGAAAGCAACCCTGCCCTATTCGATCGCGCCGCTCTGCGGGGACGTAAGGCAATGAAGCACCTGTATGCCTCGTTGCACATCAAGCCTGACGAGCGAGCAAATGCGATTCTGTTCCGTGATCAACCTCCAGTAGGTTCGTTGGCAGAGGTGCTAAAGCAGCTTGCAAAGACTGAAAGTGCCGCAGAACAGGCACGGTTGATTGTCGAGTTCAAGTTGCCCTATGCGATCGCCATTGGTGCGATCAAGCAACTGACTCCGACTGTTCTGGTGGCGTTAATTAACAGCATGACTCCACAGGAAGTGATCAATAACCTCAAGTCCCTGAAGGCAAGAGGCGCAATGGATCACCCAGAGGTGAAGGCGTTGATTGATGGCAAGCTGGATGAAGCATCCAAGAGTACGCGAGTTGCGGCATTCAAAGCTCAAGTTGCAGCCGATGCAGCGGATCTCGATGACGATACCCTGGCCCGGTTGGAGAAGGTGACGAATGAGCAGGTGAAGCAGCGTGGTGTCATTACCCGTCCCACAGCGTTGCTCGTAGATAAGTCAGGTTCGATGGAGAATGCGATCGAATTAGGGAAGCGACTCGCCGCCCTGATCTCTGGCATTACTCAGGCAGATCTGTTTGTCTACGCCTTCGACAACATTCCCTACCCTGTCGCTGCACAGGGCAAGGAGTTGACCGACTGGGAGCGGGCATTCCAGTACATCAAGGCAGGTGGCGGTACGAGCATTGGTGCGCCTCTGGAAGCGATGCGGAAAAAGCGTCAGGTAGTGGATCAGATCATCGTCGTCACAGACGAAGGTGAGAATGCGGCTCCCTACTTCGGTGAGGTTTATAAGACCTACTGCCGGGAGTTGGCAGTGATGCCTAACGTAGTAATCGTTCGTGTGGGTGGTTACTGCAACTGGCTAGAGAGCCAACTGAAGGGACAGCAAGCCCCTGTAGAAACGTTTACCTTTGCGGGAGACTACTACAGCTTGCCCAACCTCGTACCTCTGTTAACCTGTCCATCTCGTCTAGACCTGCTGATGGAGATTCTAGACACACCGCTGCCTGTGCGATCGGATAAGTAGCACCAAAGGTGCGTAAGGGTAATACCAAGCGCACCTTTACTCTTTCAATGGAACTGAGTTTAGAATAGAACTCAAAACATCTTGAATGTATGGGTGCTGAGGTTGAACAGAAACAGAATCGCGAGGCTGTGTTTCAGCCTGAGTTTATTGAAGATCTGGAATATTGGGTTGAAACCGATCGCAAGATGGCACTCCGCATTATCAAGTTGGTTAAAGAAATTCTCCGCGAACCTTTTGAAGGAACTGGCAAGCCAGAGCCTCTGAAATACGATTTAGCTGGATGCTGGTCACGTCGCTTGAATAAAGAACACCGAATTGTTTATAGGGTCAGCGATCGCCAGATTGATTTTCTGCAAGCACGGTATCACTACGAGTAACACAATTGAGAGGTTAAAACTATGTCAACCCAAATTTCTTATGTTGATGCTCAAGTCAATCTCGGTGAATTGTGCGATCGCGTTGTTGAGACAGGTGAAGCCGTGATCATCACTCGCCCTGATGGTAAAAATGTTGCTCTAGTTTCTGAAGCTGAATTGTCGAGTTTGCTGGAAACGCTTTATTTGTTGCGATCGCCTGCGAATGCATCTCGTTTAGCCACAGCGTTAGAGCGATCGAAATCAGGTGAAGTACAACCGCAAGCGATCAATGAGTTGTATCAGAGATTTGGGCTTGAAGAGAAAGATACTAACGATAATTAGGTTTCGCGTTTTGAACTATGCTGACAGTAAGTGAGGTTGCTCATATTTTTGGTGTAGATCGAAATACTATTAAGAAGTGGGCTTATAAGTTTCGAGATTACTTGAGTTCCAAGGCCAATCCTTCTAAAGGAGAAATACGCTACTTCACGCAAGAAGATTTAATGGTATTAGCCTTGGTTTCTTACTACTGGGAAGAAGAACCAGATTATGAGCATATTTATGCTCATCTAAATAGTAAAGACCATTATTCGGATTGTTATGTAGCAGTCGCGTATGTGAATACACCAATCTTTCAAGACATCCCTGATGATTTTGAAGGGGGTGAATACCCAGCATTAATAGGGTTCGGTGGATGGAAACAAGATGAAAGTGACCTTAGCTTCAGAATAGCAAATGCCTACAAAATAGCAGGCGATCAGTTAGTAGAAACAGCCATATCTTCTCACACAGCATACGAATTGTTTTATCCGATTGTTTTTGCATATCGTCATGCGCTGGAAGTGTATCTAAAAATTCTCCTCTACCCTAATAAATATGAGAAAACTCATGAGCTATCGCCCCTAATCCATGCTTGTCAAATCAAGTTTGGAAAGGAGTTTTCTAAATGGTCTAAAGACCGTTTATACGAATTTGAGGAGATGGATTGCTACTCCGATGCTTTTCGCTATGCAGATAGCAAGACTCCTTATCCTACTAGAGAAACGATCGTTAATCTTAGACAACTGCGAGTTGTTGTAGATCATCTATGTACAGATATGAAGAATTTGGCTCGTAATATCAACATACCTCCAGTTTATTTGTCTTAGCTTTAAAGCATTCTCGTTTTTACAGAGTAGATGCTTTAGAGAAGTTTCATACTTGAATTGTCAGGGTTTGTCCTTCGCGATCAGCCGCATAGCCCAAGCAAGCGAGAATATCTTCCTGAGTTAGATAAGGAAAGTCATCCAAAATTTCCTCATACGTCATGCCTGAAGCCAAATAGGACAGCACATCATAAACCGTGATTCGCATTCCGCGAATGCAGGGTTTGCCTCCACGTTTTCCAGGCTCAATCGTGATGATGTCTTGATATCGCATAGTTTTCTTTGAGCTTGAAACATGACTATCTTAACGGTTGCAGTGGTGGCAGCCCTATTTTCAGGAATTTCCTGACACTACTTGTAGTGCATTGTAGTGTAAATTGTATTATGGATTTAACTGATCGCTCAATCGAGGAGGTGATTCTGATGAGCGACAGGTCGAAAGCGTAGGTCGTGGCGGCGATCGCCCTTAAGAAAAATTTTGGTAAAAAGGCAGTTCTGCAAAAGTTTAGAACCCATGCAGATATCCGAGAAATACTGCTGGCAACTGGGGATAAAGTGCTAGTGGAGAACTCTCCGATCGATTACTACTGGGGCTGTGGCAAAGATGGCAGCGGCAAAACAAATTGGGGCAAATTTTGATGGAAGTCCGTGAGATTTTACGCCACGAAAATGATAGATACGAGTTAGGGGAGGGGAGGAGTCGATGATGAACTTAACTCAATACGATTACTATTTAGCCCTTGATTTAGAAGCGACCTGTTGTAACCAAGAAACGATCAAGCGGCACCAGATGGAAATTATCGAAATCGGAGCCGTAATGGTTGCAGCACAGGATTTAACTGTGATTGATCAATTCCAAACATTCATCAAACCCGTTCGTTATCCTGTCCTCACACCGTTCTGCAAGTCATTAACCACAATTACCCAGAAACAAGTTGATCAGGCTCCGGGTTATGTAGAGGCGATCGCCCTCTTAAAACAATGGCTGTCCAATTACCCCAATGCGGTGTTTGGTTCCTGGGGTGATTATGACCGCAACCAATTCAAACAGGACAGTAAGTTTCATAACGTTCCTTTCCCTATTGCTTATCCGCACGTCAACCTTAAACAGTTGTTCAGTGAGGCTCAAGGTTTACCCAAGCGATATGGCATGGCAGAAGCCCTGCAACTGGCGGGCATTGCACTGGAGGGAACTCATCACCGGGGCATTGATGATGCCAGAAACATTGCTAAATTGCTGCCGTTTATTCTGGGTAAACAGCAACTAACTCAGCCCTCAACCGCTTAATGACAATGACCAACATCCACAAGCTACTCAACCAGATTGCGAGTGCTGAAGCACAACTGCAAACAACCCAATTTCTCGCACCTTGCGTCAAAGGTGGACGAGTTCGCACACGGGTAGCAGGGATGCTCTATACCTTTACCCCTAAACCTCGCCAGTTTGAAGGATGGGGTATTTTTCAGCCTATGGATGAACAAACCGCAACGCTCGTTGAGGTAGCAGATTTACCCCAAATTTCAGCTTACTTGCAGCAGTTTCCAGCAATTCGATTGCGGTTGGCGTATCCCTTACAAAATCGAAGCTGGTTAGCGTATCCAATCAATGAAGCGGATATGTGGCAACGGTTTAAGACGGTTAGACCTTTTGCTGTGCATCTGGTGACAGAAGGCGTTGCCTTTGAGCAAATCCTCACACGTTGGAATGGCAACTCCTGCTGGTTTGAGGAAGTCGATCGCCGTGCTGACCCTGCGATCGCCGAAGCCCTACAATCCAATCTCAAACAATTGGCTCCCATTGAGGAATTGCAGTTTAAGGGGATAACTCCAGAGATGCGAACCCTCTATGAATTAGCGACTCAGCAGATAGAGGAGTTTGCCCAACCTCAACGGGATGAGAAGCGACTGCGGCAGGCTCTCAAACTGGGTGGCGGTGAACTCCACCAGTTCCAGGATCGGGGTGACTACTGGACAGTGGATTGGACAACAGCGGATGGCGTGCGTCATACCAGTGCGATCGCCAAAGAGGATCTGACCGTTGTCAGTTCTGGTATTTGCTTGAGTGGACGCGATCGCGATTTTGACCTGCAATCGTTAGTGGGTGTGATGGAACACCAAGAGTGGTGAGACTATGACCATCTGGCGGTGTTCCAGACCTGTGGATTTAAGGCACAATTAAAAGTAGTCTGATTCCCCTAATTCTGCCAATGGTTCGAGAACCCATCCACTGTCCTAGTTGTAATTGCACTAACATCGTTAAACACGGAAAGTCACCAGAAGGAAAACAACGATACAAGTGCCGCAATACCGATTGCCCCCGTTCTACTTTCCTCTTGCAATACGCTTATCAAGGATATTTGCCAGACGTTAAGCAGAAGATTAGCGATATGGCAGTCAACGGCAGTGGTATTCGGGATACCGCACGAGTCCTCCACATTAGCCCAACCACCGTAATTGAAGAATTAAAAAAAAGAACACGCGATTGAAGTGGTTAATCGACTGTTGTTGGAGCAGTTAGAGAATAGATCAGAACTCATGATGATTGTTCGAGTGGAGGAGGCTGAAATGGGTCGCTTTGTCGGGTCTAAGAAACGACAGCGTTGGTTGTGGTCTGCGATCGAGCATCAAAGCGGCCAGATGCTAGCTTATGGTTTGGCACCACATGAGGATGATGCTTGAGTAAAGCTCAAAGCGTTATTACAACCGTTTGGGTTAACTCGCTTTTACACGGATGCATGGAGAGCCACTACCAACGGGACGATTCCGATGGCTCTCTGCAAATCCATGTCAATGCGGGCGATCGCTCGGCTCAGTCCACCCCGTTGATTACTCGCTCAGGTCGCCCCATAGCGCAGCAGTCGGATTAGTTTAAACTTATCAAGCCAAGCAAAGGCTAAATTATTTACAATTAACTTTGTAAAAATCGATACTTCTTGTAAATTCTTTAGTACTTATTTACCTCCGTGTGGCGGTGGGGTGAATACTACAAATATCCCTGACAGCGACCGTTTTGACCTATGTCATTGCATCCTACCCTATCTTTTTTGGAACAGGTTTTGAGTCAGATCCGTCATGTGTCTCAAGAGATTCAGTGCGCTTCTGGTTTAGATACTGCTTTAGCGGCTGCAACTGTTGGTGCTAGAAAGATTTTAGGAAGCGATCGCGCCATTATTTACCAGTTCTTGCCAGGTGGAGATGGGGTCGTACTGGCTGAATCTGTCGGGCGGGAATGGCAACCGATTCAGGGGCAATTGATTTATGATCCCTGCTTTGAGACGAAATGGAATTTGCTCTACCAGCAGGGGCGAACTAGTGCGATCGCCGATCGAGAAACGGCAAACCTTGCTCCCTGCTACTTGGAACTCCTCACCCGCTTGCAAGTACGAGCCAATCTGGTCGTACCAATTTTGCTACAGCCTAGAGATAAAGCTTTATTGCCGGAACTCTGGGGGTTGTTGATTGCCCATCAATGCGGCAGCCCACGTCAATGGCAATCGCTTGATGTCGAAGTCTTGCGTCACCTTGCGATGCAACTGGGATGCAAGGTTCAAAGTTTGAGTTCTCATTCGACCGTCATTCTGCATCACGAACAGCCCCACCTTCCAGGTGAACAGGCTGCTGGAGCTAAAACAGGAAGCGATCGCCCTACAACCCATCAGGCTTCTGAAGCAGTTGATAGTGATTGTGGTGAAGGGGTATCCCTCAAAGCATTTGACTACTTACAAAATCCAGTTTGGGTGTTTGATATTGAGCGGTTGCAGATGCGATGGGCAAATCCGGTATCTCTACACCTGTGGAATGCAACCAGTCGGGATGAGTTACTGAGCCGTGACTTCAGTGATGCCTCAGAAACGACACGAATTCGGTTACAGAGCTACCTGCGACAGTTTGAACAGGGTAAGACGCTGATTGAGCAATGGACATTTTATCCAGAGGGGCAGCCTGTTTCAGTTCAATGTCGCTGCTCTGGTATTCCCCTAGAGCAGGGGCGTTTGGCGATGCTGGTAGAAGGTTCCGTTGAGACAGATTACCTGATTGACCAAGACACACTGCGATCGCTCGAAGCCCTACGCCATACCAGTGTCATGATCTCGCTTTACACGCTGGACGGTGTGCCTCTACTGCAAAACCCAGCCGCATTGCGGTGCTATGGCGATACATCCCATCCCAACATCGGCAACGAAAATGCCTTCTTGCGCCACTTCGTTGATCCAATCATCGGACAACGAGCCATGACGGCACTGGAGGCTGGAGGAGTTTTCAGCATCGAAACCCAAGTATTCACGCTAGAAGGCATTCGCTGGCATGGCATGGATGCACGTCGGGTGAATGACCCGGTAACGGGTAAATCTACAATCCTGGTAAATGAGAAAGATATTACCGCTCAACAAGCTGCCTTGAGCGATCGCCTGCAAGTAGAAGCTGAACTCGATGCCCAACAAACATTTCTCCGTCAAATTATTGATACCGTTCCCAGTTCAATCTATGTGAAAGATAAAGAAGGACGACTTCTGGTTGTCAATCAGGCAAGCACCGAGATTCACGGTAGTACTGTTGAAGCCATGTTGGGGAAACGGGAAACCGAATTTAATCCCAATTTTGATCCAGAGCAACTGAAAGAATTTTTGACGAACAATCGAGCGATTATGGAGAGTCGTCAGGCTTGTCAGCAAATTCAACAAATTACAACGTCAAATGGGGAGCGACGTTGGTATCAAACCGTGATTCGTCCCTGGATCGACGCAAATGATCAGATTCAAGGCATTATTGGTAACTCGGTTGATATCACCCAGTTGAAGCAAGCAGAAGCAGCACTTCAACAAAAGTCTGAGCGGCTTGCCACTATCATTACGGTGCAGCAAGATATTGCCCTGAGTCATCCCGATCTGGATGCGGTCATGGCATTGATCGTGGAACACGCGCAGCAATTGACCCATGCAAGTGGGTCAGTGATTGAACTGCTAGAAGGAGATGAACTAGTTTATCGAGCAGTGAGTGGTGTTGCGGCACCTCATTTAGGGTTTCGGTTGAAAGCCGCAACGAGTTTATCAGGGCAGTGCATTACAGAAGGAAAGATTTTGCGATGTGATGATGTGGAAATTGACCCACGAGTCGATCTAGCGGCCTGTCGTCAAATTGGCGTGCGATCGATGGTGGTAGTTCCCCTACTCACGTCAAGCGGGTGTACGGGCGTACTGAAGGTGTTTTCTCAGGCGATCGCGGCGTTTACTGAGCAAGATATTCAAACCTTGCAACTAATGGCAGGGTTCCTCGCCGCCTCAATTCAACTGGCGAGTGAATTTGAGTCTAAGAATACGCTCCTGCAAGCATTCCAGGAGAGTGAGGAACGTTACCGCTCTGTTGTGTCGGTAATGGCAGAAGGAATCGTGCTTCAACAAGCGGATGGACAGATCACGGCTTGTAACACTAGTGCCGAACGAATTTTAGGGCTGACTCAGGATCAAATGATGGGGCGCACCTCCATTGATCCACGTTGGCAGGCAATTCATGAAGATGGCTCTCCGTTTCCGGGTGAAACCCATCCGGCCATGGTGACACTGCGGACAGGAGAACCGCAGTCAAACGTGATTATGGGGGTTCATAAACCCAATGGCAGTCTCACCTGGATCTCCATTAACTCTCAACCTCTGATCTGTCCAGATCAATCACTTTCCTATGCCGTCGTCACGTCATTTGTTGACATCACGGTTCAGAAGCAGGCAGAAATTAATCTCCGATACCAGACAGAACGGGAACGGATGATCGCGACCATCTCCCAACACATTCGCGAATCCCTCGATTTGAATTCTATTCTCAATACGACGGTGAGCGAGGTGCGTCACTTCTTACAGTGCGATCGCGTCATCATTTACCGCTTCAACCCCGATTGGAGTGGAACTGTGGTGACAGAATCCGTCGCTCCGGGTTGGAACTCTATCCTAAACATGGAGATTCGGGATACCTATTTTGTCGAAAATCGTGAGCAAGCCTACGCAAAACGAACCAGTTATGCACGAGACAACATCTACACCACAGGATTAAGCCCATGCCATATTGAGTTACTGGAAACACTGCAAGTGAAAGCCAAACTGGTCGTTCCGATCTGGCAGGGCGATACCCTTTGGGGCTTGTTAGTTGCCCACCAGTGTCAGGCTCCGCGCCACTGGCAATCGTTGGAGCAAGATCTCCTGTTACAACTCGCAACCCAGGTGGCGATCGCCATTCAACAATCTGAGCTTTATCATCAGGTGCAGCACTGGAATACTCATCTAGAACTCCAGGTGCAGGAGCGTACCGCACAACTTCAGCAGGCATTAGACTTTGAAGCTCTGTTAAAACGCATCACTGATAAGGTACGTGACAGCCTGGATGAACAGGAGATTTTGCGTTCTGCCGTACAAGAACTGGCACTGGGGTTAGAGACTGTTTGCTGTGACACAGGCATTTATAACGCCGATCAGACGACCTCTACAATCGCTTACGAATTCAGTCATCACCTGTCTTCAGCCAAGGGTAAAACCTTTGCCATCTCAAGTGCGCCTCACACGGAAGTTTATCAATTCTTGCTGCAAGGGCAGGTTTGCCAATTTTGTGATGTGGCTCCTAACCCACTGCGCTCGGATCAGCAGTTGCTAACGGTGCTTGCCTGTCCCATCATGGATGATCAAGGGGTACTGGGTGATCTCTGGTTATTCAAGCCTTCGGATTTAGAGTTTAATGATCAGGAAGTGCGATTGGTGCAACAGGTTGCTAATCAATGTGCGATCGCCCTTCGTCAATCTCGCTTGTACCACGCTGCCCAGTCGCAGGTCGAGGAATTAGCACGACTCAATCAACTCAAAGATGATTTTCTGAGCACTGTCTCCCATGAGTTGAAAACACCCATGTCGAGTATGAAAACGGCAATTCAGATGTTGGAGATTTGTTTGCACCCGTTAGGTGTTTTTGAGCCAGAAACGAATCCCATTAATCGCTACTTCCAAATTCTGCAAACTGAGTATCAGCGGGAAATGGGACTGATTAATGACCTGTTAGACTTGACTCGAATTGATTCTGGAACAGAGCCTCTAAACCTTTCTCCCATTCATCTCCAATATTGGATTGCTCATGTGTTAGAACCCTTTGTGGAACGCACCTATCATCAAGAGCAACACCTGGAAATCGTGATTCCAGACGACTTACCACCGCTGACAACAGATCTTTCCTATCTCGAACGGGTTATCACAGAGTTACTCCACAATGCCTTCAAATACACACCTTCGGGAGAAGAGATTACCGTTTCAGCCCGTTTATCCCCCAATCAGGATAGAGACTTTATCCGCATTGAAGTGAGCAATACAGGGGTAGAAATTCCTGAATTGGAGCGCGATCGCATCTTCGATAAGTTTTACCGCATTCCCAACAACGACCCATGGAAACATGGGGGTACGGGGTTAGGATTGTCCCTTGTCAAGAAGATCGTTCAACGACTGGGTGGTGCAATTTGGGTGGAGAGCAGCCATTCTCTCACCCAGATCATCTTGCAACTCCCCCTCGATCAACACCCTGCTAGATCAATTGACGGTTCTCAAGAATTGTAGCTTTGGTCAGAAAGAAGGCAATGGCAATGGCTCAAACCCGAATGCTGGGAAAGCTTCCGACTTGCCTCTGCCCCACTGAAGCGATAATGATTAACTTTCGCAACCTCTGTTCAGTCTGCAATCCAACAAGGCTCTCTTACGCAAGATTAAATTTCAGGGATTTAAAGGGTGATATTTCATCTGCTGCGAGGTAATACCGATTTAATGTTTGATTGTGGCAGATCACTGGGTAGGGGCGTTTCGCGAAACGCCCTTACGGAATCAGGTGCAGCGAAGCCAATTCAAATTGGTATCAATTCAAATCTCTAGCGGCAGGTGGTTCCTCAAGTAGCTGGTGAGGTAGGGCAATGCTTTGCAGTTGTGGAGGCGATATCACCCCTGTTGCAATCGTTCGGCGGTTTGACCCATCATCGGCAGCGGAAAACAGCAGACCCCTTGGGCTTGATTGAGTGGGCGCGGGTTCGGTAACTGGCAGCTTTAGCATCGGTAATGTAGACAAAGTGGCGATGTCCTATGCCAAAACTGAGCCAATTACTATTCGTGCCTGAGTAAAAAAGCTTAAGTCTCGTTCCTAGCTTCTAGCTAGGAATGTACTCATGGAGGCAGAGCCTCCGTCACTCCATTTCCAAGCTTCTGCTTGGAAACGAGGTTTGTATAAGATTTGTTGACGAAGAGAGTGACAGAAGAGGGGTAAAAAAGCTTTATATCAATTTGACTATTCATTTTATAACTATATAGTAATATGGTTTAACATGGTTTTATAGAGGGCAATGCTGAAACCGATGATTGACCGGAGACAGTCGTGGACTCTACACCAGTGGATCAGATTTGTTGCAGGTGGCATGGTGCTCATTAGCCTTTTGCTTTCGCTGACTCACTCAAGCTGGTTATTTTTAACTGCTTTCGTAGGAGTGAACCTGCTGCAATCAGTGACTAAAAACTTACACTTAGGGGCGCACGTATGGCTCATGTTGTAGTCATTGGGGCTGGATTAGGAGGATTACCAACGGCTTATGAACTCAGGCATCTATTGCCATCTAAGCATCAGGTTACGTTAATTTCCAATACGCCTAAATTCACATTCATCCCTTCCTTGCCCTGGGTTGCTCTCGATCTGATGTGTCTAGAGCAAATCCAAATTGATCTTCCAACCCTTCTCCCTTCGCAGGGAATTCAATGGGTGCAAGGAACTGTAAAACAAATTGACCCGATCGCCCGCACGTTGAGAGTTGCAGAGCAAATCATCACCTATGATTATGTTGTGATTGCAACAGGAGCCGACTTAGCTCTAGATGCGGTCCCAGGTCTGGGTCCCGAAGAGGGTTACACCCAGTCGGTTTGTAATCCACATCATGCAGAACTCGCCCATGCCGCATGGCTTAAGTTTCTAGAAAAGCCAGGGGAGTTAGTAGTGGGTGCCGTACCAGGAGCCAGTTGCTTTGGTCCTGTGTATGAGTTTGCCCTGTTAGCTGATTTTGTCTTGCGAAAGCGGGGATTGAGAGAGCAAGTTCCGATCACAATTGTCACTCCAGAGCCTTATGCAGGGCATCTGGGAATTGGTGGGATGGCAAACTCAGCCCAACTCGTGACCCAACTGCTACAGCAGCGGCAGGTCAACCTGATTGAAAATGCTGCAATTACAGGTATTTCAGCCGATCATATCCAGTTAGCCGATGGGCGAGTTTTACCATTTTGCTATTCAATGCTCCTCCCTCCCTTTAGAGGTCCCCGTTTCCTACGTGATGCTGTAGGGTTGGCTGATCGTAAGGGCTTTTTACCCGTTTTACCCACCTATCAGCATCCTGATTTTGACTCGGTTTATGGGGTTGGGGTCATTACTCAACTGGCTCCACCTGAGGCCACACCCCTTCCCATCGGTGTACCCAAAACAGGGCAAATGACCGAGGCAATGGGAATGGCAGTGGCACACAACATTGCGATTAAGTTGGGCGCGATCGCGGCTACTCCCGTCAAACCCACATTAGAGGCAATTTGCTTTGCTGACTTTGGCGATACAGGAATTGTGTTTCTCGCCTCTCCCGTTTTACCTGACCCTGAACTCGGTAGACGGCGACGGGCGATCGCGCTAAAGGGACGGTGGGTTAGTTGGGCAAAGACAGGGTTTGAGCGGTATTTTCTGGCAAAGATGCGATTGGGAGCAGCCGTTCCCTGGTTTGAACGATTGGGCTTACAGGGGTTGGGGTTGTCATTGGTAGAACCCATCCAACCCAAAAAAGAAATTTCAACTGTAAGGCAATGATCCAGAACTGGAATGAACTGAAAACCTTAGCAAAGAGAATCACTTATGAGATGTCGAATTCGACAAGTTTTTTCGTGGTTATTGTTGTTGGGAGCGATCGTATTAGGGATTTTGCTGACACTAGGAGTTTTTAATCCTTCTAATGCAATGGCAACGATTCGACAATTGGAAGAAGCACCAGGACAGGTTGTTTATCAATCTCGTCAAACGCTCAAGGATCAGCATGGCAATGCGTGGCAGACAATTGCATTTAAACGAATGCGCTCGGATGGAACTACAAGTTTTGAGTTGCGGTTAGTCGGCTTTCCAGGCGTGGTGGAAATCGATCGCTCCCAACCCCTAACCTTAACGAACTCATTAAGTGAAACACTAACTGCAACGGATACTTCTAGTCGCATCTTCACTGAAGCAACTAAACCTGAACCCAATGTGGGGCAATACGATCTTCAACCTTTATTGCCACAGCTACAGGTGGGAATTCCACTGAAGTTGACATTACCAGTCATCAATAGCGAAGCGATAAATCTGTCCATTTCACCGTCGTTGGTTGAAGAATGGCAAACCGTTGCAAACGAGAATCACACCTGATTTACACACTTGGAGAATTTCAATGGCAGATTTATTTTCACCGGACTGGATGCAAACATTTGGTGAGCAATGGAATGCAGAACCAGAGCTTGCTGATGCTCTTGCCAAAATTCATTTCAATTCAGTCATTGGTTATGGTTTTGAGAACGAACCCAATCCAACAGGAGTTTTGACTGTACAAGATGGAAGGGTCATTGCTGCGGGAGCCTACGACGGACAGTCGTTGAATTGGGATTTACGTGCCGATCGCGACCATTGGCAACAGTGGAGAACCAAAGGGCTGAACATGATGGGATTGGGCATGGCATACATGAGTCGCAAGTTGCAATTCCGTGTGGGAGATTACGCCTCCATGATTAAAGATCCACGCATGGCAGGTCCCTTCATCAAATCATTTGCTGTTATGAGTCGAGTTTGAATAAGGCTAACAATCGCAACATGAAATCCACTAAGAAACAAACTGGAAATCCGATTTTACTCACTCCTGCTCAACTTAAATCGAGACAAAATCAACTTTTAGTCGTTGATGTCAGAGGTTGGTTTGAATACTGGATGGGACACATTCCGGGAGCACAGCGGATGAATCAAAATCGCATTCTGAAAGATATTCCAAAAAACAAGCTAATTGTTGTCACTTGCCTGTCAGGTCATCGCAGTGCGATCGCTGCACACTGGTTAGTTACCCAAGGCTATCAACACGTCTATAACCTGCAAGGGGGATTAATGGCATGGCAAGGAGCAGGTTACTCTGTGCGGCGCGGCAATCAACCTTGAAGGAGAAACGCCATGACTTACAGCATCTCAGATGAATCGCTGGATGAATCGCACGATGAAACAATGGATGGAGCAGTTGAGCAAAAACAACCTTCTGCGCCGAGGCTGTCTCAGAAAAGGTGGGGACTGTTACTAGGCGGTACATTATTGCTGGCGGGAGGTGCTTGGAGTGTTTTGCAATTTAGCCATTCAACCCACGCACCAGAAACCACCTTAGCTCCTGCTATCACCGTTGAAACATTAACCATTCGTGCTCGACCAATCGCCAATACCCTGCAACTTTCCGGCACCATTCGTCCAGTTGAGCAGGCAACCTTGTCAACACGAGTCATGGGACGAATTACCCAATTATCTCTAGAGGCAGGCGATCGCTTTCAGAAGGGGGACGTTCTCGCCCGTATTGACGTAATGGATATGGCTGCTCAAACCAGTCAGGCGGAAGCAGGTGTAGCCCAGGCACAGGCAGAAGTTGCTCGTTCTCAAGCAACGCTCAATCAGCTAGAATCACAGCGGTTGGAAGCACAAGCCGCCCTGCGATTGGCACAAATTAATCAATCTCGCATGGCGCAACTGCAAGCAGAAGGAGCCGTTTCCCAATCGCGGTTGGATGAAGCAAACACGGCTCTGGATGAAGCAAGGGCACGAGTTGCCCAGAGTGAAGCCGGAATTCGACAGGCACAGGCAGCGATCGCCCAATCCCGTGCAGCAGTTAACCGAGCAGAATCCGGTGTGACTTCAGCATCCGCCAGTGAAAGCTATGGAACTGTGATTGCGCCCTTTGATGGTGTGGTTGTCCAAAAACTCGCCTATGAGGGCGAGATGACATCTCCTGGAACAGCCCTTTTGAGAGTTGAGAATCCTGATCGGCTTCAGCTAGAGATTTCTGTACCAGAGGAAAACCTGCGCTTTGTACAGGTTGGGCAATCCGTTCAGGTCAGAATTGATGCTGTGAATCAAACCCTCAATGCCAGGATTGAACAAATTGTTCCAACCGCCGATCCCAACTCTCGCAGTTTTCTGGTGAAAATTCCGTTGAACAATTCTGACAGACTAATTTCTGGGATGTTTGGACGCATTGCCTTACCGCTTGGTGAGCAACAGGAGACGATTCTTATTCCCACAAGTGCCCTCATTCAACGGGGTCAATTACAAGGGGTATATGTGGTGAATACAAATGATACCCAAGCCACTGCTGTTCTGCGTTGGGTGAAAAGTGGACAACAACGAGACGGAGAGATTGAGATTGTATCTGGGTTGATGGAGGGCGATCGCATCATTACCAACCACATCAATCAACTCAGCGATGGACAACCTGTTAGCCCGCAATCTTAGATGAACGGGAGAATGAGATAGATATGAATAATGGCTCACAACAGATTGACCAAAATCTGACGAAAGTACACAGGTTGGGTTTTGTCGGCAATCTTGCAAAACAATTTATCGACTCTAAACTCACTCCCCTGATCATTCTGGTGGCACTACTATTAGGGATTGGCGCAACCTTAATTTTGCCACGCGAAGAAGAACCACAAATTACAGTGCCAATGGCAGATGTATTCGTGCAAATGCCAGGAGCCTCTGCAAAAGATGTAGAACAGCGAGTCACTGCGCCAATGGAGAAGTTGATTAAGGAACTCCCTGGGGTGGAATACGTTTACTCGACTTCGCGCTCCGGTTCATCCCTGGTCATTGTCCGATTTCTGGTAGGACAAAACACCGAAGATTCGATTGTCCAACTTTACAATAAACTCTACGCAAACTTTGACAAGATTCCACCAGGAGCATCACAACCTCTCATCAAATCGCGTTCTATTGATGATGTTCCAATTCTGACGCTGACATTGTGGGGAGAACAAAGTACGGGAGCAGAGTTACGGCAAATTGCAGCGCAATTAGATGAACAGATTAAACAAGTTCCTGACGTTTCAGAGACAACCATTATCGGTGGACAAAAACGACAACTGCGCGTCGATCTTGATCCAGTCCGATTGAATGCCTTTGGATTAACACCGCTAGAAATATCACAGGCATTACAATCTCAAAATGCTGAGCTTGCCAGCGGTACCTTAAACCAAAATAACCAATCCTTCTTAGTCAGAACTCGAAGTTTTATTCGATCGGCGGAAGATGCGAAAGGATTAGTCGTTGCAGTTGCGAATGGGCAGCCAGTCTACCTACGGGATGTCGCAACCGTCACAGATGGCTCAGAAGAACCTGCGAGTTATGTGTTTTTTGGGCAGGGAAAACAAACCGAAACTCATCAGAGGCAACCAGAACAGTCTACTGGAGAAACCGAAGCAGTAACCATTGCGATCGCCAAACAATCTGGTGCAAATGCGATTCAAGTCTCTCATCGAGTTCTTCACAAGCTGGATCAAATTAAGCGAAACTACATTCCCAGTAATGTTCATTTAACGGTCACTCGTGACTACGGAGAGACTGCCGCAGAGCGGTCAAACGAACTGTTATTCCATATGCTAATTGCAGTCGGTTCGGTGACACTTTTGATGTGGTTTGTCATGGGCAAAAAAGAGGCAATCGTGGTGGCAGTATCGATTCCCGTTACCTTGTCACTGACCCTTGCCAGTTTTGTCTTTTATGACTTCACGTTGAATCGAGTCACCTTCTTTGCGCTGATCTTCTCCATTGGGATTCTGGTGGATGATGCGATCGTCGTTGTCGAAAATGTGGGTCGCCATCTGCAATTACCCGAAAATAAAACGCGCTTGCAACTGTCTCCCAATCGTCGGCGCACGTTGCAACAAATTGTGCTAGAAGCGGTGGATGAAGTCGGCAATCCTACCATTCTGGCAACCTTAGCAGTGATTGCAGCCATTCTACCGATGGCGTTTGTCGGTGGTTTGATGGGACCCTACATGCTCCCCATTCCACTGGGTGCCTCTGCTGCCATGATTTTCTCAGCACTGGTAGCATTCATTGTCGTTCCCTGGACAACGATGCGGATCTTTAGTGGGTCGAGTCACTCCCATGCCCACGATCATGGAGAAGACGCTCTAACTCGCCTATATCGTCGGTTTATGTACCCATTGGTGCATTACCCACATCGAGGAACTACATTCCTGGTTGCAACAGTACTGGCTTTGGTATTCATGGTGGGCGGACTGGCAGGCTTTAAGCTGGTGATTCTCAAGATGCTGCCCTTTGACAATAAGAGCGAATTACAGGTTGTGGTGAATATGCCAGAAGGCACAACGCTGGAACAAACGGCTAGAGTAACGCGAGAAATGGGAGCATATTTGGCAACAGTTCCCGAAGTGGTCAACTATCAAAGTTATGTTGGGACTGCATCCCCCTATAACTTCAATGGTTTAGTACGACATTACTTTTTGCGATCGGGTGCGAATGTTGCTGATATCCAGGTGAACTTTTTGCCGAAGGGAGAACGCAAACGCCAGAGCCACGAGATTGCTAAAGCGATTCGTCCGCAGCTGAAAGAAATTGGCGATCGCTACGCTGCCCGGATTCAAGTGGCTGAAATTCCCCCTGGTCCTCCAGTACTGCAAACGCTGGTAACTGAAATCTACGGACCCGATTATCAAGGACAGATTGACCTCGCCACCCAAATTCGGCAATTATATCAATCCACCGATGGGGTTGTAGATGTGGACTGGTATGTGGAAGCACCGCAGATTGACTATCGATTGGTGATCGATCGCGAAAAGGCAGCACTAAATGGCATCAGTCCGGCTCAAATTTCTGAAGTGTTACAAATGGCATTGTCCGGTCAAAACGTTGGGCTACTGCATGACGAAAATGCCCGTGAGGATGTCGCCATCCATTTACGCTTTAGCCAATCTCATCGCACTGGTTTAGAGGATCTCAAATCTCTCAATCTCAAGGGTACAAATGGCAGTCTAGTTCCTCTGAGTACTCTAGTGAAAACAGAAACAACTACGGCGGATACCAGCATTTATCACAAAAATCTACAGCCTGTTGTTTACGTCCTGGGGGATGTGTCAGGCAGAGTTGAGAGTGCCGTCTATGCCATGCTCAATTTACAACCTCAGATCGATAAACTGGTTCCGCAAGCTGGCACCAAAATCCAGACCTACTTGACCCAACAACCACCAACTAATGAAACCTATGCCATGAAGTGGGATGGCGAATGGCAAGTGACCTATGAAGTCTTCCGCGATCTGGGGATTGCCTTTGCGGTGGTGCTGGTGCTGATTTATGCGCTGGTGGTGGGCTGGTTCCAGTCGTTTACAACTCCACTCGTGATCATGGCAGCGATTCCATTCTCACTGATCGGCATTATGCCTGCTCACTGGCTGATGGGGTCGTTCTTCACCGCAACCTCAATGATTGGGTTTATTGCCGGAGCCGGAATTGTCGTGCGAAATTCGATTATTCTGGTGGATTTCATTGAGTTGCGTCTGAAAGAAGGGATGCCGTTAGAAGAAGCCGTCATTGATGCGGGAGCGGTACGGTTTCGTCCAATGTTATTAACGGCTGCGGCTGTGGTTGTAGGCTCGGCAATTATTCTAACTGACCCCATCTTTAAGGGGTTAGCGATCTCGCTGATGGCAGGGGAAGTTGCCTCGTTATTGCTGTCGCGATCGGCAGTTCCAATTCTGTATTACAAACTCTGGCGTAATCGAAAAGGAAATGAAAAAAACTTGGAAATTGAAGTGAGTCAATCTATCACCAACATGACACGTGATGGAATGACAGGATAATAGGACAACTCAATCACACCACTTTCCCCTCTCTCATTTTCTTATTCTCAAAGTATTATGGAACCTATTCGCATCTCCTATTTCTCCGATGTGCTCTGTGTTTGGGCTTACATTGCTCAGATTCGCCTGGATGAGTTGAACACAAACTTTCAAGACAAGATTGCGATCGATTATCACTTTGTCTCGGTCTTTGGGAATGCTCGTGAAAAGTTAGAGAACCGCTGGCGCGATCAAGGTGGCTTCAAGGGCTATAGTGACCATGTTCACGACGTTGTGCAGAAGTTCAATCACATCACCGTCCATCCTGATATCTGGACTGATATGATTCCTCCCTCTTCCATGTCCTGCCATCTATTTCTCCATGCCATCCAGTTGCTAGAAATTAAGGGCATTGTTCCGAAATCAGAAAAGATGTTTGAAAAGGCAACCTGGACATGTCGTGAGCGATTTTTCAAAGACCTGGCTGATATTAGCGATCGCACTGTCCAATTTGAAATTGCGGAAGCTTTAGGACTACCGATCGCGGCGATTCAAGCGCAGATCGATAGCGGTGAAGCCTACGCTCAACTGTCCAAAGATTTTGATCTAGTAAAGGAACATACAGTATCCGTCAGTCCAACTCTAATTTTTAATGAAGGGCGACAAAGACTCAATGGGAATGTCGGCTATCGAGTGATTGAAGCCAATATTCGAGAATTGCTAAATAACCCATCCGATGAGCAATCCTGGTGTTAGCATTCTACTTGCTCCTGGCTCAGTTAGACGTGTTGTTCTGCTTTAGCATCTCGAATAATATCGATGCCACCTCGTAATACTAATCCAGTAATCAGCAGACCCATGATCAGGTCGGGCAAACGGGAGTGAAATAGGAGTACCAGCACTCCAGCCACAATAACTCCCAGATTAGCGATGACATCATTTCTGGAGAAGATCCAGCTTGCCCGCATATGAACGTCGCCTTGACGATGTTTGGAGATCAAGAATAAACAACACACATTTGCCAAAAACGCGATCGCCCCAATTCCCATCATCCAGAAAGGCTCTGGATCGCTCCCCCAAACAAATCGTCGCACGACATCCACCAGAACCAGCACTGCCAGCGTGATCTGAAATACACCGCTCATCAGGGCTGCCCGAATCTTACTGCCTTTCGTGCCGCCGACCGCCGCTAGCGAAATACCATAAACAGTCGCGTCTGCCAGCATATCCAGGGAGTCTGCCAGCAGTGCGGTTGAGTGAGCCAGTAGCCCAGTGATCATCTCAAGCACGAACATCATGGCGTTGACTGCCAGCAGCAAGCGCAGCGTTTTACGCTCGGCAGCATTCCTGGCTTTCATTTCACACCCGCAGTCCGCCATGATAATCCCTCTGCTGATCATTATTCTTCATCCTACCCTCTCACCCTCTCACGTCTCCTGTCATACTGTTAATACCTCTTAACTCAACGTTCAATCTTAAAGATGCTGAACTTGTTAAAGAAACTCCGAGGTGGCGCAATGGTCGGAATTGGCTATATGCTGTCTCCTCTCTCCTGGTGGAACGATTTATTCTTCAACCTGCCGATCGCCCTGGCGTTTGGCTATGCAGCAAGTTGGGTCAATTCAAACTGGTTCTTGTCTGGAACGATTGTTGGTTATTGGCTCTCAAACGTTCTTGGGATTCTGATGATGCAGTTTGGGGCAATGGATATGCTCGTCAATGATGAGAAGCGCAACCTCAAGCGTGATTTGCTCATTGGAATAGGCGGTTCAACGCTTTATACCTTGGTCGTTGCAGCCCTTGCCTATTTTCATGTGTTGGAAGTGCCAGATTTCCTGGCGGCTAAGCCTTGACTTGACATCCGCAAGATTTCACGAGTACTGAAACCGATTTGGCTTAGTGCTTTTCTCATTATTCCAATATCTTAAATTACACGATCAATCGGTGTGTATAGCATTATGTGGGACGAACGATACAGCCAAGCTGAATATGTATACGGTAAGAACCCCAATGATTTTCTGGTGAGCGTTATTCAGCAGATTCCTAAAGGGCGGGTTCTTTGTCTGGCAGACGGAGAAGGCAGAAATGGGGTATATCTGGCACAGCAAGGATGCCAGGTGACGGCAGTTGATGGTTCTTCTGTCGGATTGGAGAAAGCTCAAAAATTGGCAGCAGAGCGTTCTGTAGAGATAGAAACGATTGTCGCAGATCTGGCTGAATTTTCCATTCAACCGAATTCCTGGGATGCGATCGTCTCGATCTTCTGTCATCTCCCCCCAACGGTTCGCGCTCATGTTCATCGGCAGGTGGTTTCTGGATTGCGATCGGGCGGAGTATTTGTGTTGGAGGCATACACACCCCGTCAACTCCAATTCAAAACGGGAGGACCACCCACTGCTGAGTTGACGATGGAATTAACCGCCCTCCAGCAAGAATTAGATGGATTGGAGTTTAAGCACGCTGTTGAATTGGAGCGAGAAATCCAGGAAGGTCTATTTCATCAAGGACACAGTTCGGTTGTGCAAGTTGTTGCTGTTAAACCCTAACTAACTTGAGATGCAACCCAATGTAGAACAAGCCTGGCAGGTGCGCGATCGCTTTCTAGAACTACATTCGCGCTGGATGACGCTAGTCGGAGAGCATTTACAAGACCAACAGGGAGAAGTTCTGGAATACTGGCGAATTGAAAAGGCAGATTCGGCTATTGTTTTGCCGATTCAAAATGATCAATTTCTGCTCCCACCTCCAAGCTATCGTCCCGGTGTCGGACAGGTGACATTAGATTTTCCCGGTGGTCGAGTACCAGAAACACAAACGCCTGAACAGGCAGCGATCGCAATACTAAAACGAGAGTTAGGAATTGAAGCAACCTCAGTTACTCAGTTGCTTCCGCTGAATAATGAAGGTTGGGCAGTCAATAGTTCCTTCTCTAATCAAAATCTTTATGGTTTTGTGGCTCACCTGGACAACGTTGAGAATACAAAGCAATATTCTGAACAAGGTGTTATCACCTATCCTGTTACTTCATCAGGCGTTCAAGATTTACTACAAAGGCTCACCTGTTTACAGTGTCGTGCTGTATTGCTGGAATGGTGGCTAACTTGTAGATAACTTCGTTTAGGGTGATACCAATTTGAATTGGCTTCGCTGCACATGATTCCGTAAGGGCGTTTCGCGAAACGCCCCTACCCAGTGATCTGCCACAATCAAACATTAAATCGGTATGAGTTCAAAATGAAGCCGATAAATAAAAACGCCTGTTACCAGGCGCAATTGATCGAGCACTCATTAAAGATGTGAAAGCAGAAAAGCGACTGTAACTAGCCAGTGATTCTTGGTGCTACCAAAGCAATTGGCTGCGCTTCACCAGAAGCTAAGTCTAGCGGGAAGTTGTGAGCATTCCGCTCATGCATGACTTCAATCCCTAAATTGGCACGGTTCAGGAAATCTGCCCAGGTAGGAATTGCCTTACCCTGACTATCCAGAATAGATTCATTAAAGTTGAATCCATTGAGGTTAAATGACATCGTGCTGATACCCAGCGATGCAAACCAAATACCAATCACAGGCCATGCTGCTAAAAAGAAATGGAGCGATCGCGAGTTATTGAAAGAAGCATATTGGAAGATCAACCGACCAAAGTAACCGTGAGCCGCCACGATGTTGTAAGTCTCTTCCTCTTGACCGAACTTGTAACCGTAGTTTTGAGACTCACCCTCAGTTGTTTCGCGGACAAGCGAGGATGTCACCAGAGAGCCGTGCATGGCAGAAAACAAAGCACCACCAAATACACCGATTACCCCCAGCATGTGAAACGGATGCATCAGCACGTTATGTTCAGCTGTGAACACGATCATGAAGTTGAATGTGCCGGAAACGCCCAGCATCAAACCATCCGAGAAACTACCCTGTCCGATTGGATAGATTAATAGAACAGCCGTTGCCGCAGAAGCCGGAGCCGAAAACGCCACTGGAATCCAGGGACGCATTCCCAACCGATAGCTCAATTCCCATTGACGACCCATGTAAGCGTAGACCGCAATCAGGAAGTGAAGAATGATCATCTGGTAAGGTCCACCGTTGTAAAGCCACTCATCCATGCTGGCAGCTTCCCAGATGGGGTAAAAATGCAATCCAATTGCATTGGAAGTTGGAACAACGGTTGCTGTCATCAAATTGTTGCCATAGAGCAAAGAACCGCTAACAGGTTCACGGATACCGTCAATATCGACGGGAGGTGCAGCGATAAACGCGATGATAAAGACGATCGCAGCGACCAGGGCAGTTGGGATCAGCAATACTCCAAACCAACCGATATAGAGTCGATTCTCAGTGCTGGTGATCCAGTTACAGAATCGCTCCCAAATATTACCGCCAGAGCGGCGTTCTAGAATTGAAGTCATGATTGCGATGAAATAATGTCAGAGATAAGACGCAAGATTTCTTGCAAAATCATTTATAACTCTATAGCTATATAGTTGTCAATGAATATGCAGTGGATCTATTGAATTAAATTTCGTGCAACCTGAAAGGACGTGCAAAACGACATTGAGCGATCAGATAGTGCCCTGGAGGGAAGGATGGTGAGTGAGTGTGCGAAATGCCCACGCTCACACTCTCACTCTCTTAATCCCCGTTCGTTCTTAAATAGGACTACCAGCGATCGCTCAACTTATTGAGGAAGGTGTTAAATCAGTGAAGCAAGGCATTGAAGAGATAGCCAATGCTAATAATGCCGAGAGTCACTAACGTAATAAATACACTCAATAGTTGAGGACGGAGCACCTTTCGCAAAATCACCATTTCTGGCAATGAAAGTGCTGTTACTGCCATTGTGAATGCCAACACCGTTCCGAGTGGCATTCCTTTGTTCACCAACGCTTCGGTAATTGGCAAGACTCCAGCAACGTTGGCATAGAGTGGAATACCGATCGCGACTGCTAACGGCACTACAAACGGATTTTCTGCCCCTGCCAATTGAGTGATTAATGCTGTGGGAACATATCCATGAATGACAGCACCGATCGCAATACCAAGCACGACATAGAGCCAAACAGATTTAAAGATTTCAGTGGATTGGAATTGTCCCTGTTGTAATCGTTGTTTCCAGGTGAGCGTCGTTTGTAGATCATCACCATCATTCACTGGATATTGATGAAGCTTCTGCAATTCCCACACAAATGGCTCTACCCATTTCTCTAATTGCAGTAATCCCAGAATGTAGCCACTGGCGATCGCCAGTCCGACTCCAAACCCGATATAAAGCAGCGTCACCTTGAGTCCAAACAATCCCAAGAGCAACACTACGGCTACTTCGTTCACCATTGGTGCCGCAATCAAATAGGAAAATGTGACTCCTAACGGCACACCTGCTTCTAAAAAGCCGATAAACAACGGTACGGCAGAACAAGAACAAAAGGGTGTCACCACACCCACCAGTGCTGCTAATGTATTTCCCAAAACCGTTCGTTTTCCGTTTAACCAATGTCGAACATGCTCTGGTTGTAAAAAGCTTTGCACCGTACCGACGATAAAACTAATCGACAGCAGTAAGGTTAAAACTTTAGGTACGTCATAGAGGAAGAAATGGAGGCTAGCTCCTAATCGAGATTCTAATGAAAGGTGCAATCCTTGAGTGACAATTTGAGTTGCTAGCCAGTCAAAAGGGTAGAAGAGATCAAGCATGGTTTCTACTCTCTCAACAAAGGCTGAATCTGCTCAGGTGATAGGACTTGCCCTTTACTCACCACCTTGTTATTCACGACCAGCGCAGGTGTAGACATCACCCCCCGTTTGGCAATTTCAACCACATCCGTGATATGAGATATTTCAGCCTCAATGCCCAGTGTCGCGATCGCCGTTTTTGCGTTTGCCTCTAACTGCTGGCACTTCTTACAACCAGAACCCAACACTTCAATTTTGAATGTTGTCATTGTCTATTCCCTATCAATCTGTAGCGATTTGAATTCTCGAGTTCTTCTGAAACACGGTACACTACCGCTCTGAGGATTGTTCTAAACCTTTCTGACACTGGTTGAGTAGTGGAGTGAGTTGTGTTTCAGAGCTTGTAATTTATGAATCGTCTCTTCAACTTGCGCTTATTAACTATACTACCATATAGCAATACAGTCGGCAGGTTAAAATACATAGTAAGATAGTAAAAATTATTCTTCTCCTATGACATTGCCACCTTCTGCCCTGGCTCAAGTTGCTGATTATTTCAAAGTGCTATCTGAACTCAGTCGTTTGCAGGTGTTGTGTTCCCTCAAATCAGGCTCGAAGAATGTAACGGAGATTATGGAGGAGACGGGATTAGGACAAGCGAATGTCTCGAAGCATTTGAAGATTCTGGCTCAAGCAGGAATTGTCTCTCGCACACCTCAAGGAGTGAGTGTCTATTACGAGATTGCTGAACCGTTCATTTTTGATTTGTGTGAATTAGTGGGCGATCGCCTTTCAATTCGGTTGGAGGAGCAATCTCAACAACTAAAGCAACTGGAAGGACTGCGAAAGCCTGCAACTGTCGAGACACGGAGAAAAAATTCTAGAGTAAAAACCAACGTGGGATAGGGCTTGTCTTCAATTATTAGCCCGTGATAAAAACATCCGTGTCGCTGACCCGTTTTATAGACCACTCAACCATACTCGCAAGGAATGTGAAGGCGATCGCTACGAGAGGTAAAATCATAGAACCTCCTCAAGTACAAATACCCAGTGTTGGTCTATCTCTGCCACACTAACAGCGTGATTCAACTTCTACAACATTCTTTAATAAATAAAGCCAAACTGGTCTATTCGAGGTGGTTCAGGGACAACCGCTCCCTGATTTTGCCAGGGAAATTGGCTGTGAGAACTGGGCACAGTTTTTTCTCAAATATGTGATCTCCCATCCAGCTGTTACAGCTGCCATTCCTGCCACCACAAATCCCGATCATGTGGCTGAGAATCTGGGAGCATTGAGAGGTTCCCTTCCTGACAATCAGATGCGAACTCGCATGGTGCAGCATATGAAAAGCCTTTCGGGGTTCGATCGCATTGCTCAAATGCCCTGGTATCCAGGAAAACAGTTTGCTGGACTGGTTCGCCTACCCGGCTTGGCTGCGACTCAAAATGCCGAGCTGAGTTAAAGAGTGTTCAGTTTATTACAGAACCATTCACCTATGATCCTCCTGGGTATCGAGTTGTGTTCTTCCGAGATCTTGAAGGCAATATTCTAGAACTCTATCAAGAGAATCTCTGAGGCAACATCATACTCGACCAATTCATTGAGGTCTGTCGTATTTCAGCACAGAGAACTCTAATGGCTAAACTCAGCCGAAGGATAGCGATCGCACTCCTCGTTGTGATTGGTATGCTAACTGCCTCTCCAAGCATCACGGCATTCCATTCGAGCGGCATCACGGCTTTGTACGGGGTTGTGCTTGAAAATAATGCTGCTTTGTTACTGGTTAGACATCGCCAAATCATCTTAGGATTGCTCGGTGCTACTTTAATTTGCGGAGCATTTTTTGACTCTCTCCGAATGATGGCAATTACTGTCAACGTATTGAGTAAATCTGTGTTTCTTGCACTTTCTCTCACAACATCTACTCTAACACCAGGTCTTCAGCAGATCGTTTACTTCGATGTCGTTTCGATCGTGCTCTTGCTCATATCTGCTTTTATCTTTTTGCAGCTTATTTTCCAAAGTCGCCGCAAATCAACTTGATCAAGTTCAAACAGTTTTTATTTGTCAGCGGTATAATATGAGCCTCAACCTCTCTGTCGAAACTAAACGTTAACGGTATAATCATGGGCGCAGATTTCAGTAACCACCAATGTTTTGTAGGGGAAGCCCAACCGACAGAGGTGCGCTCCGCCATCATTCGTCAAATCCAGATTGCGATGAGCGAGATGGGCTACCAATAGATCTCTTCTGACAATCAAGCGGAGCGTAGCTTTGTTATTGGGCCATCCGAACGATGGATTTGGATTGGTGATTCTGCGGGTAGTACGGAGACTGCCGATTCTGAGGCTTTTCATCGGCTATCGCTCAGGCTTTCCGAGATTGCCCCCGTAGTGGATGTGCTGATGAGCGACAGTGCAGCCATTCACCTCTACTTGTATATTGGCGGTGGGCGTTGCTGAAACTGTAATGAGCTAAGCTGGCAGAGGCACTGTTCGATACTTCAGGTAGTGAAGCAGCAAATGCAGCGAGCACTTCAATATCTCGATTGATTTGGAGTAGCACAAGGTTTTACGGTGCAGTCGCGCCAGGTAATGCCGTAAGCGAGTCTTCTCCCTTTCCACCCGAGTCATATAGGTCTTGCTCACAATCTGATCCCCCTCATCGATTGGTGTGATGAATCTCGGTGACTCGTTCGATGCCACGCAATCCCATCCCATTGAGATAGATTTTGATACACAGTTGCTTGACATCATCAGAGTAAGCCCAAGGACGGTAGGATTCGAGGAATTGCCGACCGCAATGCTTGCATTTGTAGCATTGTCTGCCTCGTCGATGTCCGTTTTTAACGGTTTGAGTAGAGTTACGCTGAGGACGTTTCATATCCCCATTATGCCAAACCCACCATTACTCTTTCAGCAACGCCGCATTCGTTTCAATGTGCGTTGAAATAACTGAGATATGGTTAGCAAATGCCATGCTTCTACACCTGTCAGGTGACAAATTGAACGTTTCAAACACCCTACAGGCAATTTGAAGTTGCATAAAATATAGATGAACTCTGAATAAAACTTAAGTGAAGTTTACCTATAAATCATTAACTCTAGATGTTTACTAAGTAAGATCCGTGGTGTGTGTTTCCCAAGTATGTACAACTTGTCCATATACAGCACACCCACTATGGCAACTACAAAACACTTACCTTCAATCACCTTAGCTAGCTTGGGTCTTGTCTTATCTTTGGGAAGTAGTGCTCAGGCATTTACTTTCGTTGAGATTGCAAATACAAACACATCTGGCTTCACGAGTATCGACAGCATTGTTTATTCAATTAATGATTCAGGCTCAGTTGCGTTCTCTGCAAATGTTGGTGGTCAAAGTGGTATCTTTTTGGGTAATGGTGGAGCGATTGATACACTTGTAGATCCGAGTGAAGGGTTTGTTAACTTCTCTTTCATTGATATTAATAGTATCGATACTGCTGTTTTTATCACAGGTGGAAACGATGCAATTTTTAGAACTGAGGGCGGTGTAATCTCCTCTGTGATAGATATTCCTAGCTCTCTGGGACTGCTTGGCTTTGATGCCGGAGGGTTTCCGCCCTTTTCTGAACTGTTCATTAATGAATCTGGTACCATTGCCTTCAAAGTCAATGGGGCTGGAGGCGAAGGAGGGATCTTTACCGCTAATGGAGGCGTTTTTACCCCGATCGCTGAGTTGCCTGACTTTGACACCTTCCGATTTTCACTTAATAACAATGGGGAGGTAGGTTTCTTTGCCATTTCGCCTCTGGCTCCGGATGGCGATGCTCTATTCATCGGTGATGGTACCGGAATGCCTACACTTTTGGCTGACCCATTAGGATTTGGAACCGTTGAAGGACCATCTCTCAATGACGCTGGCACAGTAGTCTTTGATGCTTTGTTCGTCGATGAAATGGGAAATGCGCTCCAAGGCATCTTTAAGCAAAGCGGAGGAGATCCGCAGCTACTAGTTGATACCAGTACCGATTTCTCCAGTTTTGATAGGCAAGCAATTAATAACTCAGAAACTATCGTATTCGATGCATCCCTAGATGCAGGGTTCACAGCAATATTTGCTGGACCCGATCCAGTTGCTGATAGGGTGATTGGCGTGGGCGATATACTCTTTGGTTCAACCATCGTGAGTCTTAGCTTTACCCATCAAACAGGACTAAACAATCAGGGTCAGTTTGCCTTTACTGCAACGTTTGATGATGGATCAGTTGGTATTTTTCGAGCAGACCCAGACGATTCAGACCCACAACCTGTGCCTGAGCCAATGTCACTATTAGGTTTATTTTTGCTTGGTGCTACTGGTGTAGTTTCTCGGCTAAGGGACTCCATCAGAAGAAGGCGTTGCTGAATCAAGAGATGGTGGCGGAGAAGTAACCATCTATCTCTAACCTGAGTTAGTGAAGAGCCTTGCTGACAACATTCACGTGAAAACTGCTACAGCTGTTTCAGCACTGCGATCGCCCACAAAGTAACCAGCCCTTTGAAACACTCATCTCCTTGCTTCGCCGCCATCTTTTCACCTGTCTGTATCCTTCTTTCCCTATCTAGCAGTTGGGAATTCTGTGTATTCGGCGACAAGAACCTTGGCTGGATCGGAAGCAACAACTTGACCGATTATCAGATCGCAATTTGACATTAGATCGCAAGGACAATCTGCATTGAAGGTGGGGTCTGGTCAAACCGTAAAAAAGCACTAGTACAATAGCAAGAAAGTTCTACAACATGGCTAGCAGATATGAGATGAGTTGAGGTCTGCTGAGATGCTCAGTTATGCACACCATTCATATAAGATGTCTGGACAATTTTCTTCATTTTCAGAACCATTAGATTCTGGGGGTTGTAGCCATAGCCCGCGTCCTAACACTATTCAAACGCCGTAGACCATTTAAATCCAGATAGCTGAAACCAACCTTAGAGAAAAAGGGCAACACACAAAATAGTAGTGTTTCAATTGTCTGATTGACTAAACCTAAACCAGAAGGACCAATCAACCAAGTAATCGGATAGCTAATCCACAATACCGTGAAGTAGATTAGCAGTTTGTCATAATGTCTAGATAGCTCTACACTTTGCCCACGAGCTTTAGCTCGCAGAGGCACCCAAACTCCCCAGAGGACGACCAAGAACGCTACAACACCACAGATGTACCAGAGAAATCGTGTTCCATCCGTTGTGGATAAGTCAGCCACCAATCCACTCGCAATGACGACAACCTGGGTCGCCATCAATGAAGCAATCAATGTCCAATCTTTGACCATGAAATACATGGCTGTGGAAGAGAGGGATAGCAACAGTAAGGGAGTAGTGACAATCCAGTCAATGTAACGAGCATAATGGGTAATTTGACCTGCCACTTCGACTTTGCCTTGATCGAGTGCCATTGCCGTATAGGCAAGACCTGACCAGATGGGAATAAAAGTAGCAATTAAATACTCATGTTTATGAATGCCACGCGGGTTAGTGCCCAGTAAGATGAAATAAAGTGCCCCGATCGCCATTGCAGCCACATAAACCCAATGAAACAAGGATTGTAAATTCATTATCTACCTCCATTTCCTTCAGTATCAAACACAACAACTTGGATAGAACAGTTTCGAGATGAGGCGATCGCACAGAAAACAAAAGCTTTAGTTTGATCCAGCATGGATTTGCCCGTCACCAATAACCGAGAATGATAGGTTTCAAGTTCTCCAACTTTGCGCTAATAGCCATAGAGCCAATCGTTCCAATATCACTAACATTGCAGTGATGCCCACAGCCAAACTAAACAGCACTAAATTACTTTCATTACCTGCACGTAAGGCAAAGCTGAGTGAGGTTGCAACAGCAGGGGGGTGAACGGCATCAAGCAGAATCATTAAGGCGATCGTGACCACCATTGCACAGCCAGCGGAGACATATCCAGGTCCGAGCAGTAAATAAGCCAAAAAGCCAAGCGTGGCTGCCATGACCTGGGCAGTGATTAACGTACGAACCGAGTTTGTACCATGCTGCGGATCAAGGTAAATCAAAAATGCACTCGATGCAAGCGATGCAAAGAGTAATCGTTGCCGACTCAGAACTTCCACCAATGCTAAAACTGCCAGGATGATGGTGGTTGGTGCTAGTGCCAAAGCGAACTCACCCTTGAGCGTTAACCGCCGCCGGAGTGATCGATTGGCTCCCTCAATTGGTTTTAAGCTAGTCCGGTCTTGACTCATCCCGTCACTCCATTGTCCATCATTTGCCTACATCCTCCTGAAAAACAATCTGGAGTAGAGGAGCAAGTTCCCGATTCAGACGACCCGCTTGAACGAACTCTGCATAGGTATCTGCTTCGATTGCCAGCAATTCCTCACGCAGTTGCTCAGTTGTGAAGCCTTGTAAGTTGGGATATTCATCCTGGAGTTGATCAATCTCTTGCTGCAAACGGTCAAGCTCCCCCTTCACAAGGGTTTCCTGATAGCGATAAAACTCTGGCTCAATGCCTGGACGTTGCTCGGCTTGGGACAGGTGTTTCAATACTCGATTGAGAGCGACTTGATGAGCAACCCGTTCCATGTACTGCTCACGTATGGGTTGATCTCCCAAGAGATGAAGCCGTTTCAACAAGGGTTGAATGGTCAAGCCTTGTACGAGCAGCGTAAACAAAACTACACCGAACACGGTTGCAATAATGCTTTCTCGATCAGCAAGAAGGGTAGGAATGCTTAACGCCAGCGCGATCGAGACGGACCCCCGCAATCCACCCCACCAAAGGATAGTTTGTTCACGCAGTGGAATATCAGAATAAGTGAGCCGATTGCTAAGAAAGCCCAAACTGTAAATGGCTGCTGCCCGTGTTAGCAGCATTGCTCCTAAGGTCACTGCAATGATGCTCAAATTATTTCCCAAAACAAGGAAATGGACCTGATCTCCAATTAGCAGGAAGACAATGGAATTAACAAAGAAAGCGAGAAAATCCCAAAACTCAGTCACAATGATGCGAGTGCGAGGATTCATGCCAATGCGAGAGCCAAAGTTGCCCAAAATCAGCCCAACGGTGACAACTCCGATCACGCCTGATCCGCCCAAGTCTTCCGTAATTAAGTACGTTCCGTAGGCGGACATGAGAGTCAGTGATTGTTCTACTAGAGGCAAATCAAACCGCTGAGTCAGGTAAGAAATACCAAACCCAATCAAGCTACCAACTCCGAACCCAATTCCTACAACGGCGAAGAACTGAACGAGAATCGACTGCACTTGAAATTGAGCCGTCTCTAAGGCAAACGACGAGAGAAAGCTGAAGGCAACGATCGCCATTCCATCATTAAACAGACTCTCTCCTTCCATGAGAGTAGAAAGACGTTTGTCCACTCCCAGTTCTCGAAATAGTGCCACAACGGATACTGGATCAGTCGCAGAGAGACTCGCTCCAATTAATAGAGCCGTAGGTAGGGAAAGCCCAGCAAGCTGGTTCAGTCCCAACGCGATACCTGCAATGGAAATCAGTACCCCGACAACGGCAAACAGACAAATGGGCACGAGATCTTGTTTTAAGCGTGACCATTGCAGATTCCAGGCTGCCTCAAAGACCAGGGGTGGCAGGAAAATGGAGAGAATTAACTCTGGTGAAAGATGAACCAGGCGCACGTCGAGAAAGGCTAAGCCCAAACCCACAATGACCAGCAGCAAGGTGTAAGGAATTTTACGGAACCAAGTCACGATTTTGGGCAGCGTTGCGACACTGAGGGAAACAGAAAGCACCAAAAGAAATTGCTTCAAGTTGGTCTCAATGGTGACTTCTCTCATTGCAGACTCGACCTGACTAATCAGCACTTGTGCGATCGCCATGACAAAATTTGAATAGCTATTTGGCTCATCATAGTCAGCCCCTCTCTAGATGACACCTGCCAAAAGAGAAGACTTCAATTGAGGGATATTTGGGTAAAAGTAGGGTTGTGTTTGGATTAAATGGCATTCGACATCGCTTCCGCCGCCTGAGTAACCGCCAAGTCGAGGCAAGTCAGCTTCAGCAGTTACAGACAGAACTGTTGGAAGAGTCAGGTTTGAGTGTAAGCTATGTGGTTTTGATTGTTGGTTCCTGTGCGATCGCCACCTTGGGGTTGCTTGCCAACAGTACGGCTGTGATCATTGGTGCGATGATTATTGCTCCACTGATGCTGCCAATTCGAGGATTGGCGTTTGGGGCACTGGAGGGAAATGTTCTTTTGTTTCGTAAAGGATTGTTCTCGGTTGTTGTGGGAACGCTACTGGCGATCGCATTAGCCTGGAGCTTAGGGCTGCTGGTCGGACTTCCCGACTTTGGCAGTGAGGTATTGTCTCGCTCTGAACCAACCTTGCTAGATTTAGGCATTGCAGTTGCCGCAGGCGGCATCAGTGGTTATGCCAAAGTACAGCCTAAGATTTCGGGGAGTTTAGCAGGAACGGCGATCGCCGTTGCCCTGATGCCTCCCATTTGTGTGATTGGATTAGGTCTATCCCAAGCAGACTGGTCACTCAGCATAGGAGCAAGTCTACTTTACCTGACGAACCTGTTAGGTATCACGCTGTCTTGTATGCTGACATTTCTCCTGACCGGCTGTACTCCATTGCGGCGGGCGAAGCAAGCCTTGGGTTGGGCGATCGCACTTACCTCCATGCTCCTCATTCCACTCAGTATTGGCTTTGCTGAACTAATCCGGCAGAGTCGATTAGAAAATAGCCTCCAAGCGGCATTGGTCAATCGAACGGTCACGTTCCAGCGCATTGAACTGTTAGAGATTAATACCAATTGGTTGACCCAACCTCCACACGTACGACTGAGTGTACGCGCCCAAGAAGTAATTACTCCAAAGCAAGTACAGCTATTAGAAGCATTTGTAGAACGGGAGATGGGACAACCCTTTACCCTCATTTTCACAGTTAGTCAGGTGGAAGAGGTGACACGGGACGGTACGAGCCGATCAACAGCTCAACCTAAACTCGGAACTAGTTTAGATTGATGCTCGTTATAGTGGCAGGGGGAAGTAATCTATTTTTTAATTTTGTTGATTCATCAGCTTTTCTACTGAGTTCGCTAATCGGTCTAAAGCATCAGTTTGTTTTTCCAGCTGATGGGTCTGCTTCTGGAGTTCCTCAATTTGCTGGGTTTGAGAAAGGGCACTACTTGTACTGGGTGTAATAAACTCACAGCCAGATAGCAAAGTACAAATTAAGAGTCCAATGATTAAGATGAAACGCATTGAATTCCTCGCTTTTCACCAGTAACAATTGAGGGCTAAATTTAAAGAGCTGAATTTGAGAAGCACACATTAACCGTCATTAACGAACGAACCCACTACTGTGCTTCTAAACGAGCCCCTCTAGAGTCACACAGGTTAGTCACAATATCATCTGTCAATAGATTTACCCTCAAATTCTAGTAACTTTCCATCGGATAAATGTTAAATCTATCTCTTGTTAGAGATGGAACTTACAGCGAATACGAGATGGTGAGTGAAGGGGGGTATTATGCGTCAACTCATCATTCAAGTGCCTCGTGGCTGTGGCAAAAAGGTTTTTGACTTAGCGACAACTCATCAGGGAGTCAATCTCTCCCAAACTGAGGCGATGTCAGGCGAAGATGCGATCGATCTGGTAACGGTTCACTTACCCAATCGAGCAGTTGAAGAGTTTTTAGAGCAAATCCAAGACTTACCTGACGTTCACACTACACTGCTACCATCCGGAGTGATTGCCCTACGACCGCCTGCTGATGAAGCCCCAGAACAGGTGAAACAGGTGCAGGTGCGTAGCCCGATCGAGGTTTTTCTTTCGGGTCTGCAAAGTGTTGGCTCTTGGACAGGGTTTCTGTCATACGCTGCGGTTGCAGGGGTCGTGGTCTGGATTGGGTTATATACCAACACCAGTTATTTACTGGTTGCTGCCATGTTGATCGCACCATTTGCCAGTCCAGCCATGAACACGGCGATCGCAACAGCACGGGGGGATTGGCATTTGCTCTGGCGCAGTATTCTCCGATATTTTGCCGCCCTGATGGTCACGATTTTGGTGGCTGGCGGGTTGAGTCTAATTTTACGGCAAGCGATCGCTACAACGTTAATTGTAGAACGCAGTCAGATTTCAACCGTTGCAGTGTTACTTCCCTTAGCAGCAGGTGCGGCGGGTGCAATTAACCTGGTTCAGTCTGAGCGCAGTAGTTTAGTGTCTGGAGCCGCGACAGGGATGCTCGTTGCTGCGTCTCTGGCTCCGCCTGCGGGCATTGTCGGTATGGCAACTGCGATTGGACGCTGGGATATGGTGATCAATGGGCTGTTCCTACTATTGCTGCAACTCTTCGGCATCAACGTTTCAGCCGCTTTGCTGTTTCGCTTGTATGGGTTATCGGTTCGAGAGAGCCGCTACAGTCGAGGTAAGAAGGGGGTGTTTCCCATTGCCGTGACCGTGACGGCGATCGCCCTTGCAGGATTGCTAACCTGGCAGTTTTCTAGCCCTCCCGAACTGGAACGCTCCAGTCGTGCCCAACGCGCCAATGCCGAAATCCAGGATGTAATCCAGCAAGAGAAACTGGCAGACCTGGTAGAGGCAAATATCCGCTTTACACGTCCCAGTATTCCAGGACAAAACACCTTGCTGTGTGTGGTGTATGTACAGCGAGCAGAGGGAGTTACCCTGCCCTCTGAGGAAATTCGTTCTCGCTTGACGGAAGCAATTCAAACTCGATTACGAGAGCGAGGATTTAACGTCACTCCTTTAGTCGATGTCAGTGTCCTTGAGCCACCCAATCGCAATCCGTAGAGTGAATTCTATGAGTCAGGTAAATCTTTCCCCCAAACGTGCCCTTGAACAGGAGCAGAGTGAAATTCTGCAACAGCTTGAGGATTGGCTCGAAATTCCGATGCTAATGCTCAGCTTTATCTGGTTGGCACTGTTTGTAGTGGAGCTAATTTGGGGGCTTTCACCGCTACTCGACGCGCTGGGGATCACGATCTGGATTCTATTTATCCTTGATTTTGGGCTGAAGTTTTTCCTGGCTCCTCGTAAACTGGCTTACCTACGACAGAACTGGCTAACGGTATTCTCATTGATGCTACCAGCCCTACGGGTTCTGCGAGTGGTGAGAGTAGCACGGGCACTGCAAACGGCTCGGGCTGTCCGGGGGCTGCGGCTATTGAGAGTCATGACTCGAACTAATCGCGGGATGCGGGCGTTAGCGGCAAGTGTCAATCGACGAGGGTTTAGCTATGTAGTAGGGCTAACGGCGATCGTTGCACTCATTGGAGCCGCTGGAATGTATGCCTTTGAAAGCGATGTTCCGGAGTCTGCTTTGACTGATTACGGCACAGCATTGTGGTGGACAGCAATGGTGATGACCACCATGGGATCAGACTACTTCCCAAAAACGCCAGAAGGGCGGGTACTGTGCTTTTTGCTAGCCCTCTATGCGTTTGCTGTATTTGGTTATGTCACAGCAACCCTTGCCACTTTCTTTGTCGGTCGAGATGCTGAGAACCCAGCAGCGGAGGTGGCAGGAGCAAAGGAAATTGCAGCGTTGAAAGCAGAAATTGCTGAATTGCGAGTAGAGCTTCAAGTGGTATTACAGCAGAGACAAGACAAAGGAAATCTGTAAAAAAATGTTTTTGTGGAGTACAGACTGCACCCATACTCCACAAAAACACGGCTCGTTCAGAATCATGTACGTATTACACATTTCGTTTAATCGTTTGTTCAACTCGCTCCCACAGCGAAACTAGATCCTCCACAAATATATGTTGGCTAGCCATTATATGACTAACTTTGACACAAATGGTTGGTTGATAAGTCCCATCAACAATTTGATGCCCATAAGCAACAACCTTTCCAGCATAGCCAGACAGCTTATGTGATACGTGCTCATCCAGGTTAAACATACTTGTCCTCTAAGATGGGTTGTTCTGAAATGCACAGGATGGACTCTATGTAGTTTGTGTTTTACTCTCAGCCAGCACTTCTAATGGAGCTGAATGGAGCAACACATTGATATATTTGATGAATTTGGGCTGCAACCGCTGAAACACTAAAGCGAGATTGCACACGCTGTTGTCCAGCTTCTGCAAGTATTTTCCACCTTTCTGGATTAACAAACACGTCGGCGATCGCCGCTGCTAAATGAGCTGCATTTCGAGGAGGTACGAGTACTCCAGTTTCGTTGTGAACAATGCTATACTGCAATCCTCCAACATCACTGGCAATGACTGGGGTTTTAGCTGCCATCGCTTCGATCGCCACTAACCCAAATGGTTCATAATAACTGGGGACAACACACACGTCAGCTGCCGCATAATAAGGTGGTAAATGTTTTTGTGGGATCGGTCCAGTAAACGTTGTAACGGCTTCCAGTCCCAGATCTTTGACGATCGCTCTAATCCGCTGTTGCTCCTGAGCATCACTGCCGTGACTACGGCTACCACCCACTAGATAGAGTTGAAATGGTTGCAACAATTTACCACACGCTGCGACAAGCGTTTCAATGCCTTTACGACCATCAAACCGTCCGACGTACAAAATCATTCGAGTTTCGGGCTTAATCTGCAATAATTGGCGGGCCGCAGTTTTAGACACAGATGCAAAGTGTTGGATATTAATACCGCAAGGAATTACCCGGATCTGCCCTTTGCGTGAAACAGCCTGTCGCAATGTGATCGCTTCTTGAGGACTGGTAGCAATCACACAATCTACCTGCTCTAAGCACTGTTGCTCAACATTCAAACGAGTTTGAGCGATGAATGGAAGTGTTCCAATCGTCCCGTATTTTACAGCCCCAATGGAATGGAACGTGTGCACCTGCGGTAAACCTAAGCTGAATTTGATCTGTAACCCAACCCAACCAGAAAGCCAATAGTTGGTATGAATCAACTCGTAAGTTTGTCCCGATTGCTGTACGAACAATAACCAAGCTTCAACAAACGCTGGCAGGTATTCAAACAACTCCGTTCTAGGAATAAAGCGAGCGGGACCCGCATCTAACCGAATTGTTCTGCATCCAGGAGCCAATTCTACGATCGCCTCCTGATCTGGCGATTCCCGCCGGGTAAACATATCGACCTGACATCCCCGTCTTGCCAGTGCTAACCCAAGCGATCGCACATACAAGTTTTGTCCTCCTGCTCCCTCTCTACCCAATTCAATCGAGGGATCACCATGAACTGAGATTAGTGCATAGGCTGGCTTGTTTTGCGCAGTTTGATAAATAGGTATGACTGGATAGAATTGATCCATTGTTCCTTTTACCTCTAGCGTTGGATATAAATTGGGATCGCCCAAAAGATGGCAATAGCAATTTACTCTCAACGTTATCTAATCGAGGTTTAGGAATTGGGGGGAATTCGGGTAGATTTTGGGTAGGCAAGCCATTCTCCATCTCGATCGCCACGTTTAATAATTAGAAGCTTTGTCTTATTCCAATTGCTTTAAGCGATATCCCATACCATGCACCGTTTCAATAAAATCTTCAGGAGCACCTGCTTCCCTTAATTTTTGACGCAAGGTTTTAACGTGAGATTTCACCGTTTCCTCTGTGGGCGGATCTTCTAAAGACCAAATTCGCTCAATAATTCCAGGTCTACTCAATACCCGCCGACCGCTTGACACCAAAAGCTCCAGAAGGGCATACTCTTTTGGAGTTAAATGTAGCGGGCGTTCATCAAAAGTAACTTCGTAAGTAGAAGGATTAAGGTACAAGCTACCCCAACTTAAGGTTGCTGTAGAAGCAGAACTGCCCCGCCGCAACAATGCCCGAATGCGAGCCATAAGTTCCCTTAAGTCAAAGGGTTTGACCATGTAGTCATCGGCTCCAGCATCTAGCCCAATGATTTTGTCCTCAATTGTGTCACGGGCGGTCAGCATGAGAACTGGCAGGGAGAAGTGGCGATCGCGCAACTGTTGACATAACCGAATTCCATTCAACTTAGGTAAGGTAATGTCTAACAAGACCAAGTCATATTCTAAAGTTTGAGCATAATTCCAAGCTTCTTCACCATCCTGCGCCACATCTACTACATACTGTCGATTGGTGAGTGCCTCTATTAACATATCTGCTATCTGGACATCGTCTTCAACAATCAAGATACGCATTGATCTTTGAAATTCTACAACTTAAGCTTTACCTTTTAGTGTAAATTGAAAAACCTGCTCGGCTCAACTTGCTAAGCTGAAAGGATACAAAGTACTTCGTTAGGTATAGTAAGTCACCTGTGAATGGGTCATGAAATGGTCACTTGAGGGTAAATGGATTGCTGCTGGATTTGGTGTAGTTATGGTGTTGACGGGAGGAATCAGTTTCACCTCATACCAAAACTCAACCCGTCTGGCAGAAAGTGCAAATAAGGTAAGGCAGACCCATGAAGTGCTAGAGACATTGATTGGTATTCTCTCTGTTCTTAATGAATCTGAAGCTGGAAGGCGAGGGTACATTCTTTTTAATGACCCATCAGAACTCGATCGCTATCATCAGGCAATCCAAACACTCACTCCTCGATTAGATCGGCTGCAAAAACTAACGGCTAATGACGCAACTCAACAACAACAACTAACAATACTTAAGGCTCTCATTGCTCAACGACTGATCCTGGCACAGCAATCAATTCAGTTACATCAGCAGGATCCTTTAGCGCGATCGGCACAAACTAACCGGATGATCGCCAGCACTCGCAATCGGCAAGAAATTCAAAAACTTGTTTCTGCTATGCAGGAACAGGAAGAGCAAACTCTTGAGCGTTGGGTCAAACAATCTCAAGCTAGTATTAAACTTCGAATGTTACTTGAATTTGTCGGAACTTTTCTCACATTTCTAATTCTCTCTGGTATTTTTGCTCTTTTGTACCGACAAATGATAAAACGCCAACAAGCAGAAGCATTACAGCAAAAACTAGCCCAGGAAAAGGAGTTAGGCGAACTCAAGTTGCAATTCTTCTCCATGGTTTCCCATGAATTTCGTACACCATTGAGTAGCATACTGGGTTCGGCTCAGATTCTTGACGAAACGCTTCAACCGTTAGTTGAAAAACAAAAGCTAAAGAGCCTTTATCGCATTCGCTCTGCGGCTCAGTTAATGACTCAGCTTCTATCAGACATTCTAACTTTGGCAAGAGCAGAAGCAGGCAAATTGGAGTTCAATCCTAAATTAGTTGAGATGCAAACTTTTTGTCTTAATTTGTTGGAGGATGTGCAGCCATTGAATAAATCTCAGCATAAAATTCAATTCACGATGCAGGGTCAATGTACTTATGCTTATGTAGATGAGAGGCTGTTATATTCCGTTCTGAGCAACCTAATTTCAAACGCAATTAAATATTCACCGAATGGGGGCACGGTTGATTTTATGTTGGCTTGTGAAACTGATGTCCTAACGTTCAAGGTTAGAGATGAAGGAATTGGCATTCCACAAGAAACTCAAAAGATCTTGTATGAGCCCTTTAGACGAGGAGAAAATGTTGGAGGAATTTTAGGTACTGGACTAGGATTAGCAGTAGTTAAGAAGTGCATCGATTTGCATCATGGAAAAATTTCTGTTGAAAGTGAGGTAGATATGGGGACAACATTTGTAGTTAAAATTCCTCAGGAAAATATTCAGTCTTAACCCTGAAATTCCGATGGTTTCTGCCAATCATTCATAATATCTTCAACCAGCACTTCCTTCAAACAAACTTGAGCGACAACCAGAAGAGGAAGTGCCAACAATAAGCCCATGAACCCAAAAAAGATTGAGAAAGCCAATTGAGATAGAAGTGTTATGGCTGGTAATAAAGATACCTGATGCCTCATTACCAACGGAGTCAGAATGTTGCTTTCGACTTGTTGAATCAGAACGTATAGCCCAATGACTGCTAATGCTTTCCAGGGAGATTCGAGCAATGCCAGAGCTGCTGGAGGAATAACACTTAACGTTGGTCCGAGATTGGGGATAAATGTTAATAAACCTGCCAAAGAAGCATTAGCAAGGGGTAGTGGCACGCCTAACAACCATAAACCCAACCCGCTAAAGACAGCAATGACGGTCATGTTGAATAGAATGCCGATTAGCCAGCCTGTTAAAGCAACTTCACATTTCAAGAGAATGTTATTAACACGTTGACGATAAAATTTGGGAAAGATCAACAAGAACACTCGACGATATGCATTTGGACTCGCGAGCAGCATAATTGTGACAATTAAAACCAGAAGCAAGCTTAAGATGATTTCAACAGAGTTGGTAAACAAGCTATAAAAATTGCCAAATAATTGGTTGATAAAATCTGGTAGTTGTTGCGTCAAACGGGTAAGAATACCAGTGCCATCTCCTAACTGTCCTGGAATCTGATCACTCAATCTCTCGATCCAGACTCGTAATTGATCTAACCCCTGAGGAACAGCACTAATCAGTTGTGGGAGTTGATCAAAAAAAGGAGGAATGATCAGTGCAAAAAGAACAGCAAAAACAACGAGGAGAGTTGTTATTGAGACAGCAATACCGAAACCTCGATGTAACCCCTTCTGCTCAAGGCGTTTCACAAGTTGGTTGATCACCGTGGCTAGAATAACAGCTGTAAACGCCAACAATAGAACTTGATGAATCCTCCAAAGGATGTAGATAGAGATGATTAGGGCAAGAAACCCAACCCATTGTCCCAAACGCACAAGTTTAATCCTCCCTATTGACGATTCATTAACCTTCATCCTAGAACTCTACCTTGTGTTAGTGCGTCCTCTAAAATAGCGAATTTTAGCTATTTAAACCTTCTACGACATTAGTAACAGATTAGAACTACTCGATATCTACCCGTTTTCTACTCCCTCTTCTTACATCTGATAAATATTCTTGAGACATGGCCTGTAGTAGAGGATGATTTCGTCGTTCAAACTAAACTTCAGGTTCTACTTAAGTAGATGATATTTTCTACTTAAGCAGGTAATTGATTAAGTTCTTTAGGTGAAAGTAGATTTCTAATTAAACGAATTTTGAAGCAATTAATAAAGTGCTAACTATGCTAATCACACAAGTCGAGAGATAGTTTGCTTAAAAAACTGGCACCTCTAGGAGGATTTATGATTCGGTATTGTTATCCCAACAAACGAACATTTGAGAGATTTAGAATGCTAGCCGTGGTTTCAATGGTTAGCTTAGTAGGCTTTTCTTTTGTTGTCCCAGCAATCTCTGCTACTCCCCTCAATCCCTGTCCAAATATTTATTACGAGGAACCTTTTAATAGTGCACGCTTGGTTCCTAGAGGATGTTCACCCAATATTGCAACCCAGTTGTCATACAGGAAGAACAAACAGTTGAAGTTCCCTACATTGATGTTAATGTTCCCAATGCAGAACGCCAAGAGAGAATCATCACAACTGAGGTTGAAGTTCCCTCCGATGGCTATGCCCTCAATATTCAAGGAGTATATGTCGTTGATAATCAGCTTTGGGTTGTTTCTCGTTTAGAAGAAACTGATCCAAATGCTCCAGGAGCGACCGTTCGAGCATCTGACCGAATTGTCATTCATGCGCCAGATATTCCAGTTCGCCAGTTCATTATTGGAGAGCGTCCACCAGGTAGCTTTAACGAACAGTATACGTTCATTAGCGATCGCCAGCAAATCGCTTCTGAGTTACAGTCAGGACGACAACTCTATCGAGAAGAAGCAACCAGCTAAACCGCTGCAATAGTAGCTTATTTCTTCCTACAAAAGAAAGAATTTTAAGGAGATGCAAGATGAAAGGACACAAATGGAACCGAATTGGAGTAACAGCAGTTGCTCTCATAGCCAGTGCAATTTCACTTCAAAATCACTCTGCTGCATTAGCAGAACCATTGCTAGCTCAACAAGAATATCAACTGGCACAGATTCCAGATAACTGCCGTCAAGTTACTGCAAGCAGTGGGTTATATGTGCGGCAAGAACCAACGGTTTATAGCCAGGCATTAGGAGTTATTGGTTCTGGGCGGTATGTAACTATCAAAAATCCAGGAACAAATGGTTGGGCACCTATTTCTGCTCCTCTAGAAGGGTATGTTTATACTGGCTTTCTCGGTACTTGCCAAGAAACAACGCCTCCCCCCAGTAATTGCCGGAGAGTTCAGGCAGATGAAGAGTTATTGGTGCGGCAAGAACCAAGCGTGAATGGAACTGTTGTAGGGACGGTTACAGATGGGCGCAGAGTCACGATCGCGAACTTGGGTGTGAATGGATGGGTTCCGATCACGGTTCCTCTGGTTGGATATGTCTCATCCGATTACTTAGCCTACTGTCAATAGTTCTTAAACTTCTAAGCTACACACCTTAGATGGAGGTTGATTGTGTAGCTTCTTAATAACGTTAGCCGTGAATGGATTGAGAGTGAATTCATGAACATCCAGATATCTGCTGCTTGGGAAAAAGTGCAAGGCATGATCAATGGATTTATCGCCTTGCTACCCAACATGGTACTGGCATTGATCGTTTTTGCTATCTTCTTCATTGTTGCTGGAACCATTCGACGGCTGGTCAGACGCTTAACCCGCGATCGCCGTCATGCTCGTAATTTGGGGCTAATTTTAGGACGGCTTGCCCAATGGACAACGATTCTGATTGGTTTGTTTATCTCGCTATCGATCGTTATCCCTACCCTGCGAGCCGGGGACTTGGTGCAACTCTTGGGAATTAGTGGAGTCGCAATCGGTTTTGCTTTCCGCGACATTCTGCAAAACTTCCTCGCTGGAATTCTAATTCTGCTCACTGAACCCTTTCAACTGGACGATCAAATTGTTTTCAAAGACTTTGAGGGAACGGTTGAAAACATTCAAACCCGCGCTACCACCATTAGAACCTACGATGGTCGTCGGATTGTCATTCCCAATTCAGAGTTATTCACCAACTCGGTCACAGTTAATACTGCCTTTGAAAATCGCCGCCTAGAGTATGACGTGGGTATTGGATATGGCGATGACATCGACGAAGCCAAGCAATTGATCCTGGAAGCCATCCGCGAGACAGAAGGGGTATTACACGAACCTGCTCCCGATGCGCTTGTTATGGATCTAGCCGGAAGTACGGTTAATATTCGCGCTCGTTGGTGGGTAAAACCGCCGCGCCGCGCTGAAGTATTGGATTTGCAGGACGAGGTGTTAACCGCTATTAAGAAGAAACTGACTGCAAACGGCATCGATCTACCCTTCCCCACGCAGCAAATTCTCTTCCATGACCAGACTGAGGAAACGGATGGCGATCGCGCTCGACAGCGAGAAGGATGGCCCGCAGGCAAGAAGGAAGTTCCTAAGCCCCGCAGTATCAGCAGTTCATTGCGAAAATTGGCAGAGATGCGGTCACAACGCGATCGTAATGGACATTCTCAGTCGGCAAATGACGTATGAGAAACGTCAAACTGAGTAAACTTTGGGATTCACTGCGATCGAGCTACTGGTTTTTACCCGGTTTAATGGCAGTCGCAGGGATGGCTCTGGCGTTTGGAATGCTGGCACTAGATCAGGCAGAAGCAATCAAGACCGGAGAACTCAGTTGGATCTATACAGGTGGTCCAGAAGGAGCAAGAGGATTGCTTTCTGCGGTTGCTAGTTCAATGGTGACGGTTGCCGCAACTGCTTTTTCCATCACGATTGTGGCTTTACAACTGGCTGCATCTAACTTTGGACCTCGGTTGCTGCGGAATTTTATGCAGGATACGGGCAATCAAATCGTATTGGGCACATTCATTGCTACGTTTCTGTATTGCTTGCTGGTGCTGCGAACGATTCATGGAGAGGATTACAATCTCTTCGTACCCCAGCTTTCGGTCACAGTTGGTATTGGACTAGCGATCGCCAGCATCGGGGTGCTGATCTACTTTATTCATCATGCGTCAACCATCATTCAAGCCTCTCATGTGATTGCAGGTGTAGCTGATGAACTGGATGACGCGATCGATCGCCTATTTCCTGAAGAGATAGGACAGGCAGAGTCAGAGAAACACCCAGCGATCGCCACTATCCCTGAAGATTTCGATGTTCAAGCATGCTTTATTCGATCGACTCACACAGGTTACTTGCAAGCCATTGATAATCAATTGCTATTAAAGCTTGCCTGTAAATACAATTTGCTGTTGCGCCTTACGACCAAGCCAGGAGATTTTATTGCAAAAGGCAATTGTTTGGTGCTGGCATATCCAGAAAAACAGGTCACTCCCAAAACGATCAAAGAAATTAATCAAGCTTTTTTACTGGGCAAAGAACGAACGGAGCAGCAAGATATTGAGTTTCCCATTAATCAATTAGTGGAAATTGCTTTGCGTGCGCTCTCTCCTGGAATTAACGATCCATTTACAGCGATTCGGTGTATCGATCGCCTCAGTGCCGGATTGTCTCATTTGGCTGAACGCCAATTTCCATCTGCTTACCGCTACGACGATAACCATAAGTTACGAGTCATCGCTGAACCTATCGCGTTTGAACAACTTGTTGACACGGCATTTAATCAAACTCGCCACTATGGAAAATCGGACGTAGCGGTAACGCTGCGTTTATTGAAAGCGATCGCTCAAATTGCTAGCCATACTCACCGCCCACGCCATCGACTCGCTTTAGAACAACAGGCTGAAATGATTTTACAAGGAAGCCGCGAGGGGTTGCCTCAACAACGAGATCAGCAAATGGTGGAAGACTCATATCGTCAAGTTGCAGCGACTTGGAGGACGTGATGCAACACACAAATTGGAAAGGCTATCGCATTGCGGCCTGGATTGGACAGGCTTTACTGGCGATCGCAATCATTCTGGCAATCGGTCAAGGAAAGTGGCAAAACGCCCTTGCGCTTACCCTCTTTCTCGTTGCATCCTTTAGCTTTGTCATTCGAGGTGATCGGTTACCTACCCTATTTGATTTTCTCTTTGTTCTAGCTGCGTTACTGAATACGGGTGGTTGGAGCCTCTGGGCATTGCAAGAGGCGAAATGAGAGCCTTGATGCGAGCACGCTTCGCGTGTGCCGAAGGCAACGCTGACTGGTCGCAAACGCCATTGGGTGCGGTAGAAACCTGGTCGCCTTCTCTGGTCATGATGGTTCGCTTTCTCCTGACGAATCGATTTCCCTTGATGTTGTGGTGGGGACCGGATTACATCCAGTTTGATAACGATTCCTACTGTCCCATTTTGGGTACAAAGCATCCAAACTCGTTGGGGCAGGCAGGCAGCCAGTGCTGGACGGAAATTTGGCAGGTGATCAGTCCGTTGATCGATCGTCTCTTCCAGGGGGGAACGGCAACCTGGATGGAGGACATTCTGCTCGAAATCGATCGGCACGGCTTCGTTGAGGAAACTCACTTCACCTGCGATCGCCAACGCCCGCGCTTACGAAGAGGAACGTCAAAGAGCCGGAGCCCTGGCAGAACTCGATCGCGCCAAAACCGCTTTCTTCAGCAATGTCTCCCATGAATTTCGCACCCCGCTCACCTTGATGCTGGGTCCTGCCACAGATGCGTTAAGCGATCGCTGGCAGGTAGAGGCGGTTACGAATGGGGCGATCGCCCTCAATATGATCCAACAACAGCTTCCCGATCTGGTGCTGACGGATGTGATGATGCCAGAGATGGATGGTTTCCAACTATTGAGTGCATTGCGGGCAAACCTCATTACCCAAAGTATTCCGATTATTCTCCTCTCAGCACGAGCAGGCGAAGAAGCAACGGTGGAAGGACTGGAAGCGGGAGCCGATGATTACCTGATTAAACCCTTCTCTGCTCGTGAACTCATCGTGCGGGTAGAAACACAACTGCAAATGTCTCGCCTTCGCCAGGAGCTATCCGCCAACCGTTTCAAGAATGAGTTTCTCATGCCCGTTACCCATGAACTGCAATCTCCCCTGGCAAGGATTCTCGGCCGGGCACGATTTCTCCAAACCAAATATCTTGAACCTGATGCAATGACCCGAGCACTTGCTACGATCGAGCGCAATGCCACGATTGAGGCAAACCTGATCAAGAATTTGCTGGACATGGCAAGCATTCTCTCTGGAAAGCTGCGCCTGAAGTCTCAAATTGTTGATCTGGCTTCTCTGGTTCGGAACGTAGTAACAACCTTTCGAGAAACGGCTGAGGCAAAGAATATTCAACTGATAAAAACGATATCTGACCAGATGCCGAGCAATGTGGTTACCGATGGCGATCGCCTCAGACAAGTGATTGCTAACTTATTAGAAAAGGCCATCAAATTTACATCCGCAGGGGGAGGGGTTACGGTACAGCTACAAGTAATGGGAATGGGGAATGGGGAATGGGGAGTAGGGAAGCACCAAGCTACTCCTTACTCCCTAATCCCTAATCTCCTACCTATGTTCAAATCAGGGTGAGCGATACGGGGATTGGCATTCGTCCTGATTTTCTGCCCTCTGTGTTTGATCGCTTCACCCAGGCAGAAGTGCCCAGTCGCCATACACCCGGAGGAGTTGGATTGGGGCTGGCGATCGCTCGTTACCCGGTTGAATTACACCACGGTACGATCGAAGTAGCCAGTGAGGGAGAAGGACAGGGCACAACTTTGACTGTCCGTTTGCCGTTACGACTGGATAATTCGTAACTCGAAATTGCTACTTCCCAATTCCGAATTACGAACTACGAATTCCAAATTGACTTGCCATGCAACGCTCAAATCCTGAAACCGTCACCCTAAACGACATTTTGATTACGGAGGAGCTATCGCGACGTGCTCCTCGCTCCCCAAACTGGCAGGCGGAAGCCGAGGCAATGCGATCGCTGGCTCAGCAGATGGCGCGAGATTCACAAAGCCTGATGCAAACGCTGGCAGACACGGCACTGAAATTATGTGAGGCAGGAACAGCAGGCGTGAGTTTGCTGGAAACCACACCGGACGGAGAAGAAATCTTCCGCTGGGCTGTGTTAGCTGGAACCTTGGCGCACCACGTTGGAGAAACGATACCCCGCAACTTTAGCCCCTGTGGCGTGTGTCTTGACCAGGGTTCTCCCGTTCTCTTCTCCCATCCTGAACGCTATTTCACCTCCTTTCAGGAAGCCAATACCCCAATCGTCGAAGGGTTAGTGTTGCCTCTGATTGCCGACAACCATGTCTTTGGCACGATCTGGATCATGTCCCACGATGAGGGGCGGCAGTTTGATGCAGAAGCTGTGCGAGTGATGACGAGTCTGGCAGACTTTACCACCGCCGCGTTGCTGTTGCAGCAGCGTCAAACCGCAGACGTGCTGGCTACCAATGCGGCGTTAGAGACAGAAACTGTAGAACGTCAACAGGTAGAAGATCAAACTCACGCTTTGATCGCCAATCTTCCGGGTGGAGCCGCGTTTGTGGTCGATCGCGATTTGCGCTATTTGCTGGCGGAAGGAGAAGCACTGGCGATCGCCGGATTCAAATCGGACGATTTCGTTGGGCGCACAATTTTTGAAGCGTTGCCGCCCGAATTAGCCACAAATTACGAACCGATGTACCGTAAAGCATTGGTGGGTGAGCCATTTGAGGATGAGCATCAATCACACGGTCACACTTACATCTCACGCGGAACACCGCTTCGGGCTGAGAATGGAGAGATTTATGCAGTGCTGGTGGTTTCTTATGACATTAGCGAGCGCAAGCGCGTCGAAGACGAACGCAAACAAACTGAAGTAGCTCTGCGCGAATCGGAAGCCCGCTTGCAAGCGATCGCCAACCTTGTTCCCGATCTGCTGTGGGACAGTGAACCGGACGGCTCAACCAACTGGTACAACCAGCGATGGATGGAATACACGGGGCAGACCTTCGAGCAGGCGATCGGGTGGGGTTGGATCGATGCCATTCACCCGGACGATCGGGAAGGGTCAGCGCGGCGTTACCGGGAAGTCGTCGAACAGGGGATGCCGCTGCAACAGGAACACCGCATTCGGCGGCATGATGGAGTCTATCGCTGGTTTGTCGTCAAGGCTTCGCCGCTCAAGGATGAGAGTGGCAAGGTGATCAAGATGTACGGTGCGGCGACCGATATTCATGAGCGACGGGTCGCCCTGGAAGCATTGCGCGAGTCGGAAGCCAGGTTTCGCACCCTGGCGGACACGGCACCTGCGCTGATCTGGCATAACGACGCGCAAGGTAACAATCTTTTTCTTAACCAATATTTCCTCGACTTCACAGGTAAGAGTGTTGAAGAGATTCGCGGCGAGGGTTGGCATGAACTGGTTCATCCTGAGGATGCCGCCGCCTATATCGCCGATTATTTAGCGGCAGTGCGTGAGCAGCGATCGTGGCATAACCGCAACCGGATTCGGCGGCATGATGGGGTGTGGCGATGGCACGACAATTATGCCCAACCCCTCTTCGGTGGCGACGGCGTTTATCTGGGTCATGTGGGCGTGACGATTGATAATACGGATGCCATTGAAGCCGAAATCAACCTGCGCGAGTCAGAAGCCAAATATCGATCGCTGTTTGAGTCGATCGACGAAGGCTTCTGCATCATTGAGCGGGTGACGGTCGAGCCGTTGGATTTTCGTTATTTGGCAGCAAATTCGGCATTCGTGGCGCAATCGGGTATTCCAGATGTGGTTGGGAAAACCATTCGACAAGTCGTTCCCAGCGAACCGGAGGAATGGTTTGAGATTTATGACCACGTTCTCAGAACCCATGAGCCGATCAGATTCGAGCGCGAACTGGTTACTGTGGGGCGCGAGCTTGAACTCTACGCCTTTCCAGTCACCGATCATTCGGATAACCAGCTCGCAGTCATTTTCAAAGACATCACCGAGCGCAAGTGCCACGAAGCGAACCTTGCCTTTTTAGCCGAAATCAGTCAAGACCTGGTGCATCTGACGAACATCGACGAAACGATGGACGCGATCGGCGCAAAAATCGGCGAGCACTTCAACGTCGCCCGCGTCATTTTCTCCGAAATCAGCGGAGATCAGCGGACGGGGTGCGTCAGCCACGAATGGCATCAGCCAGATTTGCCAGATATGAAAGGCACTTACGCGATCAAAGACTATTTCTCGCCTGAATTTGAACTGCTCCACTGCGCTGGCGAAATTGCCGTTGTCCACGATACTGCGACGGACGAGCGGGTTGACGGCGATCGCTATGCTGCGCTGGGCGTCGGCGCGTTTGTCGGCGTGCCACTCATTCGTCAGGACAAGTGGCGTTTCTATTTCAGTCTGCTTGATTCTAAACCGCATGACTGGCGCAACAACGAAATTGAGTTGCTGCGGGAACTGACGACTCGGATCTGGACGCGACTGGAACGCGCCCGTGCCGAAGTTGCCCTGCGGCAGTCGGAAGCCAAATATCGATCGCTGTTCGACTCGATTGACGAAGGCTTTGCGATCGCCGAAGTGATTTACGACTCGGCAGGACAACCCGTTGACCTGCTTTATCTCGAAGCCAATCCTGCGGCTTCGCGCCTGACGGGTGTTCCCGATTACACGGGTCGGAGGCTCAGCGAGTTTTCGCCTGATTTCAAGTCGTATTGGGTGGAACTCTACGATCGCGTAGCCAAAAGTGGCGTGAGCGAACGAACCGAACAATATGCTGCGCCACTCAATCGCTGGTATGACTTTTACGTTTTCCGCGTCGAAGCGGCAGAGCCTAGCGGAAGCTGCCAGGTTGCTGTGGTTTTTCAGGACATCACCGAACGCAAACTGCACGAACGACAGCAGAAGTTTCTCTTACAACTCTCCGATGCACTGCGACCGATCGCAGACCCGATCGCCATTCAGGAGACTACCAGCCGCATGGCCGCCGAACATCTGGACATCGGTCGAGTTGCCTATTGCGAAATCCGTTACGAGCCGGACATCGTGGTGATCGTTGAGCATGATTGGCCGAGGCGAGGGATGCCCCTGATTGCAGCGGGACGATACCGAATGAGCGATTTTGGCAGCTTCCTGGCGGAGGAATTTGCCGCCGGTCGCCCTGCGATCGTCGCGGATGTCGCGACCGATCCCCGAATTCCACCAACCGATCGCGAAAACTGGAGTGTATTCGAAATAACAGCATCCTGCGGTCTTCCTGTGATCAAGGAAGGGCGATTTGTTGCCTACCTCGTTGCTCAAGACAATCAGCCTCACGATTGGACGGATCGGGAAATCGAGCTTTTGCGCGAACTGTCGGAACGCACCTGGGCGGCAGTTGAACGTGCCCGCGCTGAAGCTGCTTTACGGGAAAGTGAACAACGCCTATCCGTCATCTTCGCGCAAGCAGCCGTCGGGTTGTCCGAAATTTCCCTCGATGGACACTTTGAGCAGGTGAATGATGCTCTTTGCCGCATGTTGGGGCGATCGCGTCAGGAACTCCTCGCAGCAACCGTCCCTCAAGTCACGCACCCCGAAGATATTTCCAAGAGCTTAGACGCTTTAGCGCAACTGCTGGAAACCGGAGAATCCATTTCCCTCGACAAACGGTATCTCCGTTCCGATGATACGGTTTTCTGGGCAAACAGCATTTTGACCCGTCTAGACGATGAACACGGGCAACCCCGTCATATTTTGGCGGTTACCGTTGACCTGAGCGATCGCAAACAGGCTGAAGCCAACCAGATGCAACTCATTCGAGAACAATCCGCCCGTGAAGAGGAACGCCAACGCGCCGAATCTCTGGCAGAACTCAATCGCGCCAAAACCGCCTTCTTCAGCAACGTCAGCCATGAGTTTCGCACACCCCTGACGCTATCTTTGGCTCCACTGCAAGATGCCTTGAGCGATCGCACCCACCCCCTCGATCCGGTTCATCGAGAACGGTTAGAACTGGTTCACCATAACAGCCTCCGCTTATTGAAATTGGTCAACACTCTGCTCGACTTCTCCCGCATTGAAGCCGGACGAATGGAAGCGGTGTATGAACCGACGGATCTAGCTACATACACCGCAGAACTTGCCAGTGTATTCCGTTCGGCGATCGAACGAGCAGGTTTGCAGTTAGTTATCGATTGCCCACCGCTACCTGAACCCGTTTTTGTAGATCGGGAGATGTGGGAGAAGATTGTTCTAAATCTACTCTCTAACGCCTTTAAGTTCACCTTCGAGGGCGAAATCAGAGTGGAGTTGAGAATGAAGAATAAAGAATGCAGAATGAAGACAAATCAAAATTCTGAATTCTCCATTCCCACTTCTCAATTCCCCTACGTTCAACTCACAATTAGCGACACCGGAGCCGGAATTGCTCCTGAACACCTGCCTCATTTGTTTGAGCGGTTCTATCAAGTCCGAGGCACCCAGGCACGGACTCATGAAGGATCAGGAATCGGTCTTGCCCTGGTCAATGAACTCGTGCAATTACAGGGTGGCACGATTGAGGTCAGTAGCACCGTGGGAGAGGGTACTTACTTTACAGTCTCCCTTTTGCTGGGAACAGACCATCTACCGAGCGAACGTCTACGACGCGACGGAACCGGACACCTTCAAGATGAAGGCGCGCCGCGAAGCGGATCCGTTCCGGGTCGCCAACCCGTTCGCACCCTAGCCTCAACTGCAATGAGGGCTACCACTTATGTGGAAGAAGCTGAGCGATGGCTACCCGCAGAGGGGAATAGGGAATGGGGAATGGGGAATGGAGAAGAGGTTTCTACCCCTCCTCCCTCCTCCCTCCTCCCTCCTCCCCCTTTGGCTCATGTGCTTGTAGTCGATGACAATGCCGACATGCGGGAGTATTTGACCCGTATCCTCAGTGAACATGTCCCGGTGGAAGCTGTCGCAGATGGAGCAACGGCTCTGGCAGTGGCGCAAGAACGAGTCCCCGATCTCATCCTGAGCGATGTGATGATGCCTGGACTGGATGGGTTTGAATTGCTTGAGACGTTGCGAGCAGACCCACTCACCAGAGATATTCCCATCATTCTGCTCTCGGCTCGTGCCGGAGAAGAAGCGATCGTCGAAGGTCTGGAAGCCGGAGCCGATGATTACTTGATCAAACCCTTCTCCGCTCAAGAACTCGTCTCTCGTGTTACGGCTCACCTTCAAATGGCACAGCTACGTGGAGAAGCCCTTCAAGAAGCAAGAAGCACGCTTCGCAGTAGAGATGAATTCATCTCCGTCATTTCCCATGAACTGAATACTCCTCTGGTATCCATTCTCGGCTGGACACGCATGTTGCGAAGTAGTCCATCCAACCCGGTGATGCTGAACAAAGCGTTAGACACGATCGAGCGTAACGCTACTCTGCAAGGCAAGCTGGTACAAGATCTTTTGGATCTCTCCCGTATCAGTGCAGGCAAACTTCATCTCAATCCTCAACCCATTGAACTCAAGCCTGTGATTGAAACCGCGATCGCAACAGTAGCTCAACCCGCAGCCGATAAAGGAATCAACTTAATTTGGCAAGACGCTGTTACAGAACCTATTGTCGTAAAGGGAGATAGCGATCGCCTTCAACAGGTCATCTGCAATCTCCTGACCAACGCCATCAAATTTACGCCAGAAGCCGGCAGTGTTAGGGTTGAACTGTCAGTAGAAGAAGGGGGGGTGAGAGAGTATGAGGGTGAGATCTCGCCAAATTCCTTGCTCTCCCACTCCCCTACTCTCCCCTATGCTCAAATCACCATCACAGATACAGGCATTGGGATTGCGGCTAATTTTCTTCCCTATGTGTTTGAGCGATTCCGTCAAGCCCAAGGGGCACATTCAACAAAGGGACTGGGGTTAGGGTTGGCGATCGCCCATCACATTGTCGAACTCCACAACGGCACAATTCATGCTGACAGCGCAGGAGAAGGACGAGGAGCAACCTTTACAGTCAGATTACCGCTCTTACAGGACGGTGAGAGTTAATTCGATGATTATTATCAGAAACTTGTCTGAAATGAGTTTCCGATTCTCGTAGGGCTGCTTCAGCCTGTTAACGATTGGTGTTGTCATAGGAGACAACAAGCACCGCATAAATTCTCAAGTCCTGTGTGTGACCAGAGTGATCGCATGAGATCCGGCTCTAACAATGACGATATCAATGGAGTGAGGCAAAATCAGGGCTGATACGAGTCTGTCCACCCGCATTTGCTTCAACCAATAGCACGGCATGCGGTTGCGGCTCATTATCTAATCCCGATTTAAAGAGTTTTGCGAACAAATCAGAGTTACGGAGGGGTTTGGCACTGCCAAACCCGTACAAGCATTCGTCGCGTTTCCAATTCAAATGAGTATAACGTCCTCAGCATCTCCATCCGATCGCCCTCTGCTAACGGGTGTTCCTATGTCCGCTGCATTGAAGCCGAAGAACTTCTACAAGGGCAATCTCCTGCTTTCTAATACTGATTTAATGTTTGATTGTGGCAGATCACTGGGTAGGGGCGTTTCGCGAAACGCCCTTACGGAATCATGTGCAGCGAAGCCAATTCAAATTGGTATAAGCAGATTGATTCATAATCAGGTGCTGGAGGATTTGTTTAATGCAGTCAGTTTAGTGATATTGCGCTAAATTTGTCTTGGTTTGAGTATGTTGCTCCAAGTTAGCAAGATCTCAAATGACAAATTGAATCTATACTGAACTCAACTTTCAGTTTAAGGAGCCTGTTTGCATGAATCTTCGCCTAAGCTTAAAGTTAATGACAATTCCAACCCTGATGGGTTCAGTATTGGCTTTTGGAATTCTGGCGCAATTAGCATCTGCGACTGACACAAGTTCTTTAACTGTGCTTACCAGTCAGTCTACTTGTGATTCGCCTTCTGACCGTGAACTTGAATTATCAACCATTCGACATCAAAAAGGGATTGCGATCGCATCAGCAGACATCGCTTCTGGTGAAACTGCAATGCTTGATTTCAGCGAAGCAGAGAGTGATGCTGCCGCTGTGTTGTTTGGTTGTGATTGTCCTTCTTGTATTAATGCACTGCGGCAACTGCGAAGTCAGCCGTTGCTTGACAGTGGTAGTAGTACCGGGCATTGTTTAACCTCTCTGCAACGCCGTGTGTCACCTCAGAGAATGCAAGAAGTACTCCAGAATTTAGATATGAGAGAAGCTGAACAAACTCGTTAAGTTGTTAAATAACAGTGACAATCAGGGTTTGTAATTAAGAATGCTACGAGCGAATTCAGTGCTGTCGCTGTCAGTAGCCCGCCACCCAACGTCCCCTCGATCGTGATGAAGGGCACCCCGATCGCATCAGCAACGCCTTGGCAAGAATAGCGATCGCCCCGAAGGTGAGATCCGGGATGTGGTGACCTTCCCGGATCAAACCTATGCTCAGGGGGAACAGGTTCAATGCACGTACATCCAGATTCCCCAGGTTGAACACACCTGTGGGATCATTCTTGCGGCACTGGTCTTTTAGTTAGTGAGAGCTGCAAAGCCGCTTAGATTGAGGAATTCTTCCATCTTGACGGGGCGTTGAGCAAACCCCATGACCATTGCTGGAGTTATGTGCTTGCCTAAACTCTGGTGGGGCCTGACCCAATTGTGAATTAGTCTTTGAAATGTCACTGCTTGCTGGAGTCCTGGTCTGGTTCTGGCATCATGATCCTGCCGTCGTCGGTAAGCACTGCATCGTCTGCGAATACTGCTGTTAAGAGCTTCACTATGATTGGCATGAACTTCTGATTTCGCACTAATAGCACTCCAAGGATGTTCTGGTTTAACCCATTCGACTCGTCGATTTCCCTGTGAACCTTTGACCTTGATTGCGACCTCTAACCCTTCTCGCCATACTTTGCGCTAACGACGGTTGGGATACTCTCGGTAACTTAAATAGACACT
>NZ_JACJSA010000032.1 GCF_014697545.1 Oscillatoria sp. FACHB-1407
CGGCGTGGCTCAGTCCATCGAGTGGGGGCAATTCCTTCATAGCAAAAGCTTACCATCTTCTGTCAAAGCTGGGCTCAGGTCAACCCAGTTGAGCAATTACGGATCACCTTATGCGAGAGATTATCCTGACTGCTTAGCGATTGTAGAGCAAAAAGTTAAACCTGACAGAATAGTTAACAAATACAGCAAATCCGCTCGTGAAAAATGGTGGCTCTATGAGAGAGCACGACCAGAGCTAAATGCAGCAATTACGGGTTTAACACGAATGTTTGTTATTCCTCGTGTTAGCAAGTTTTTTACCGTCTCAGTTTCTTCTACAAACGTTGTTGCAAGTGAGGCAACAGTAGTAATTGCCTCAGAATCATTTGCAGATTTCGCACTACTTCAATCCTTATTTCACCAACTGTGGACATTTTCATATCAAAGCAGCCTTGAAACACGAGGTAGATATACACCTTCTGACTGCTTTGAAACTTTTCCCTTCCCCACACCCGATCCCTCAGACCTCAGCACCCAATTCCCAACCCTCAACGCGATTGGCGAAACCTACTACACCCATCGTCAGGCAGTCATGCGTAATCGGCAGGAAGGGCTGACTAAAACCTACAACCGCTTCCATGATCCCAATGAGACAGCAAATGATATTCAGAAATTGCGAGAGTTGCACATTGAGATGGATCGGGAGGTAGCAAACGCCTACGGCTGGCAAGACCTCGACTTAGGGCACGATTTCCACACCACTAAACAAGGCATCCGCTTCACCATCAGCGAAACGGCAAGACGCGAAGTGCTCGATCGGTTGTTGGAGTTGAATCATCAACGGTATGCCGAGGAGGTTGCCCAGGGTTTGCACGATAAGAAAAAGGCAAAGGGCAAAGGGCAGAAGGCAAAGGGCAAAGCTCAACCGTCTAAAGTAGACTCAGAGAAACCAATGCAAGGTAGCTTATTTTAATGAGCTACCAATTTCCGATCTTTGAGGTTCCAGTAGATGCTGCCGAAGCAGAAGAAGCAATGGGCAGTAGGTTCAAATTCTGGTTCAAGCATCCAGAATTTGGGAACTGTCTCTTTAAGCAAACCCGCTCCAATACAGGTGAAGACTGGACAGAAAAAATCGCGGCTGAACTGGCTCAATTATTAGGATTGCCTCACGCAACCTACGAACTGGCTGTATGGCGAGGACAAAATGGGGTAATCTCACCGAATTTCTTACTCGAAAATACTGCACTGATTCATGGCAATGATATTCTCGCTGGCTTGGCATCAAACTATCCCAGAGATCAAGGTTATCGCCTGTCCCAACATACAGTCTCCATTGTTTGTGCAGCCCTCAAAAGACCAGGCTTACAACTCCCGCTCGGCTGGGTTTCACCCCCAGGTATTACTGAAGCCATATCTACTTTTGTAGGCTACTTGCTCCTAGATGCTTGGATTGGCAATGGCGATCGCCATCACGAAAACTGGGGATTTGTAGTGCGCTTACCAGAGGGAATTCCCCATCTTGCTCCAACCTATGATCATGCGTCTTGCTTGGGACGGGAATTACTGGATGCCAAACGGCAAGAGAAACTACAGCAGCAAACCGTTAAACAGTACACTGAAAAATCCAGATCCGCTTTTTATCAGCAGCAGGGTGATAGACGACCAATGCTGACGTTTGATGTCTTTGTAGCGATCGCCCGTCAATATCCCCGATCAGCCAAGATATGGCTCAACCAATTAGCCAAAATCTCACTACAAGAGGTGAAAGACCTCCTTCAGCAAGTCCCAGGCAGTCGAATCTCTCCAGTTGCTCTAGAATTTGGATACCAAATGCTCGAAATTAATAGAAGCAGGCTATTGCGCTTACAAAAGGACTTAACTTGAAAACCCTATTTCTAGCTTGGCAAGACCCTACCTCCCGAACCTGGTTTCCAGTCGGGAAGCTGACCTATGAAGAAGGTCTGTATCAATTCAGCTATCTTCAGGGAGCAATCGAAGCCAAAGAAAAGGCAAACTTTCAGCCTCTCTGGTCATTTCCTGAGTTCTACCATACTTATACTTCTGCCGAACTTTTTCCTCTTTTTGCTAACCGCCTTCTACGTCCTTCCCGTCCCGACTACAAAGATTTTGTACAGTGGCTTAATATTCCCGAACAACAAGACGACCCAATTGCGCTTCTAGCCCGCAGTGGAGGCAGACGTAAGACTGATAGCTTCGAAGTTTTTCCCTGCCCAGAGCGAGATGAGCAAGGTAATTATCACATCCATTTCTTTGCCCACGGACTGCGACACTTCCCCGACTCTATTCAGCAGTACGTCCAGTCTCTTCAGCCCGAAGCTCCATTACTCGTAACCCATGACCTTCAAAACCCAGTTGATTCACGTGCCCTAATCCTAAGAACCGAGGATCTACACTTTGTTGGTTACTGCCCTCGTTACCTCACCCAAGATGTCTTTGAACTCATCTCCCATTTCCCTAAACAAGTTAGCGTAACTGTAGAGCGCGTAAATCCTCCGCCAACACCGCTCCAATTCCGTTTGCTATGTAGTTTGACTGCTACTTGGTCAGAAGATTTTCAGCCCTTTTCCAGTCCCATTTATCAACCGTTAGCAGAAGAAAATTTTGAGGCGATCGCCTGACCTGAATTACAAGTTACAAAAGTGGCGATCGCAAGATTTTGCGGGTTTACTAGAAAAGGAACCCGGGAAACTGCATCGAAATGCCCTTTGAGATCATTCATAAGCCCACATTCACCAACCAACTCCTCGCCATCCCCAAAGAGCGAGTCATCCAGATATTAGAAAAGATCGAGGTTTTGCGAGATGATCCGAAACCTCATGGGAGTTTGAAAAAGAAGCTGCACGGCTATAAGGGAGACATTTACCGCCTCCGTTCTGGCGATTTTCGCATTATCTACACCTATGGCGACGGTTGGGTTGCACTTCTGGGCGTTGATGCCCGTAAGGATGTCTATAGAGGTGACAAGCTAGTTGCTGAAGAGACGGAGGTTGATGTCACTCCTTTTTCCAGGCTCGATGATTTGTTGACCCTTGAAAAAGCCCCTTCTCCTCAACCTAAATCCTCTCAGCCCGACAACCTACTCCCTGTCGAGCTAACTGAAGATCTGCTCGATCGACTCCTCATCCCCAAAGCTTGCTTTCCTACGCTCCTCGCCTGCCGCACCTTTGATGATTTGCTAGATGCGGTCGTGCCCGATGGGGTACGCGATCGCCTGTTTGACTGCATCACGGCTCCTAACTTCGACCAGGTTCTCAACCAGCCAAACTTTGTCACGGGCAGTTCCGATGAACTCTTGCGCTTCAAAGAAGGAGATTTACTAGGATTCTTGCTCAAACTCAACTCTGAGCAGGAGAAATTTGTCACCTGGGCAGTCAACGCAACGGGTCCAACGCTTCTCAAAGGTGGTCCTGGTACAGGCAAAAGTACTATTGCGCTTTACCGCACCCGTGAGATTCTCAAGCAGCTTCAAGCCACTGGGGTAAGCCAGCCTCGAATTCTCTTTACGACTTACACCAATGCACTCGTTACCTTCTCTGAACAGTTGCTAGGGCAACTTTTGGGCAAGGATGCTCAGTTTGTAGAAGTAAAGACATCAGATACTCCGATGTATTCGTTGATCTGCCAATCCACCGGGAAGCCCAAAATTGCGAACGCTAAGGATTTACTCAAGCTGGTTCAAGAAGCAGTCCCCAAGGCGATCGCTACCCTGGAAGGCAACGTTCTGCAACAGCAAGCCCAACGGCTCATTCTGCAACGACTCCAGCCAGAATATCTGGTTGAGGAACTGAGCGAAGTCATTGACGCTAGAGGGATTGAAACGCTGGAAGATTACCAGGCAACTCCTCGCACAGGTCGCAGCATTGCGCTGAACAAAACTCAGCGTCAAGCGATCTGGAATTTACGGCAGCATTTCAATCAATTCTTGGCAAGTCAGGGTTTGGAAACCTGGGCACAAATGCGAAACCGTGCCTTAGCTCTGCTGCAATCACTACCTCAGCCCCCTGTTTATGATGCCGTCATTGTTGACGAAGCACAGGATCTCAGCCCAACTGTCCTACGATTCCTGGTTCAACTTTGCCGAGAACCGAATCGCCTCTTCATTACTGCGGATGCAAACCAATCCATTTACGGCAGCAGTTTTCGCTGGAGTGATGTTCACCAATCGCTAAAGTTCGTCGGACGAACAGGTATTCTCAAAATCAACCATCGCACTACTCAAGAAATTGGGGAAGCTGCCTACTCTTACCTCCAAGAAGGCACCCTGGACGAAGACGACAATGAACGCCTCTACATCCATACAGGTCCATCCCCTGCTGTTCGTGCGATCGAGGATCGAGTCACAGAAGGAAACCTTTTAGCTCAGTTTTGCCGCACCGCTGCCCACGAATTTCGACTGGGACTGGGAGCGTGTGCCATCCTGGTTCCATCAGAGAGAGCCGGAAGGAATATCACAGGGCAACTGAACCACATGGGAATTGAAGCTCAGTTCATGAACAGCAAAGACCTAAAGCTCAAGGGTAAAGGCGTAAAAGTACTGCCGCTCAAAGCTGCAAAAGGTTTAGAGTTCCCCATTGTAGCGATCGCTGGTTTTCTAGAGACCTCTTATCCCGGAATTACCAAAGGGATGACTCCAGAAGCGGCGGCTGAAATCCTCAACCGAGAACGGCGCACCCTTTATGTTGCTATGACCAGAGCGATGCGTGCTCTTCTAGTGCTGGTTCCTGCTCAAAAACCCTCTTCGCTCCTGCAAACCTTTGATCCCCAACTTTGGAATCTCGGCAATTCATGAAGATCATTAAGCTTCCATCCATTCTCCCTGGTGACTTAGATTTGTTAGCTGTCAATCAGCAGTTGCGCGATCGCACTGCCGAACTAGATTGGAGTTTGGTTGTGTCAGCGTCTGAGCAGCATCTGGCTGTATTACTGGCAGGTTTAGATCTCTCTGATGATGCAGAGGTACTGGGCGACAGCACCTTATCGGAAACGATCGCCGCAAAAGTAGTGCAGGTACTTGAGTCATTACCAGCACAGCCTAAAATCTCTCAACCAAAATCAACTGAATCCAAAGTTACCCCTGCTATCTGGCAATCAGATACTTCAGGGGAAATGTTAGATACTCACCCTCCTTTTATTCAGGGAGAAGCTGAACTGGAGGGAACACAAGATGCAGATGCGACTGATTTCTCTGTTGGAGAAGGAAGGAAAAACAGAGGTAAATACCCTGGTTCGGCTCTCCCACGCGGGGAGAAGGGGTTGGGGGATGAGAGGGCAATCCTCGAACCACCCTCCTATTACAAAATCCGAGCTGAGCTAGAACAAGCAGTCCTCGCTGATCTCTTAGGTCCGGCGGGGGGAGAGTACGAAGAAGTCGATGAAGCACGAGTGAGCGATCGCTACTTAGTTGGCTTACTCGCCCCGTTACACCGCCGTAACCGCCCCGACCAACCGGATGACCAGCTAGAACAAACCGATGAACTGGCAGCCGCCAAAACCGGAACGGTTGAAGAAGGGACAGAACAACTGGATGACCTGGCGATTGGTGGGACAGGTACGATCGACGATGGCGCGACTGAAACGACCAACCCAGCGATCGAAACCATGTTTCCCTCCTCACTCGGTATGAGTTTTTGCGTGAGCGGGACTGCCAAAACCATTCGCATCAAAGCAGGATGGGGACAATACGAGCGCACGAAGAGTGAATACTGGGAAACACCCACAGGCACACCGAAAACGGTTTGGCGCAGGTATCCAGTGGTGGGGCAATCTCCTCCTATTCCCCTTGAAACGGGTGGAATTGATTCCTGGCGCATTGACCCAGATCGAGACGTGTATGTGCGGGGGCAGGTTCGCCCTTGTGGAGACGACTGGATTATCAGTTTGTTCTTAGTGAACGAACAGCGGGAACCGGATCGCTCTCCTGACCAGGCATGGCTATTTCAACCTGAATTGAGCGTTGAGTCTGCCGACCCCAATCAACCCGATATTTTCCTTCGCAAAGCTCAACAGCGATCGCTCGGCAAACTTGACCCCGTGCAGTATGCCGAAGAACAAGCGATGGAAATGCTCTATCGCCATCAAGTAGAATTTGCCGCTGGGCATGGAACTGGAGTTCACGCCGAATTAGCCCAGGGCAGTACCGACCGGGCAACTCGTCTTCGGACCTGTGTTGTCCCCACCTACGAAGTTCCCAAAACTGATGCTCCTACCCCTGACGAAATTCCAGGACTGACAGGACTTGTTCTAGATATGAAGGAGTTAGCCGAGTCTACGGCGACTGACTTGATTGGTAAACTCACTCCCCTGGTCACAGCTTATGCCGACTGGATTACCCACCAAGCGACTCGTATCACTGATTCAATGGCTAAGTTGCAGGGGTATGAAGCGATCGCTAAAGATACCCTAGCCAACTGCACCCGCGCATTAGAGCGAATTAGAACAGGTTTAGACCTTCTGCAATCTGATCCACAAGCCTTAGAATCATTCCAATTCATGAATCGGGCAATGTGGCAGCAGCGGGTTCATTCAATCCTTTCCGAACAGAAACGTCGAGGCGAGGAGGTTGAACTAGACACGGTTGATATTTCTAAAAACCGTTCCTGGCGACCGTTCCAGCTTGCCTTTATTCTGCTGAACCTGCCTAGCATCACTGACCTAAACCATCCCGATCGCAGCCATGAAACCGAGGCGATCGCCGACTTGCTCTGGTTCCCAACAGGCGGTGGTAAGACGGAAGCCTATCTGGGACTAACCGCTTACACGATCGGACTCAGGCGATTACAGGGAGTCGTCGCCGGACGCTCTGGAGAATCGGGTGTTGCCGTTCTCATGCGCTACACACTACGACTCTTAACCCTCCAGCAGTTCCAACGAGCAACTGCCTTAATCTGTGCCTGTGAAGCCATCCGCCGGGAGAATCCCGTCAAGTGGGGCAAAGAACCGTTCCGCATCGGCTTGTGGGTGGGTCAGAAAACTACACCCAACCGCACGGAGCAAAGCGAGGAATTCCTCAAACAAAAGCTGGGGCAGTATCAACCGACTAGCAGTGGCTCTCCTCACCAGCTTACGAATTGCCCCTGGTGTGGCTCTAAGATTGACCCTGGTAAGCAACACATCAAGGTAGAGTCGTTTGCCAAAGGACAGGCACGCACTCTGATTTACTGTGGGGATGCGCTGGGTCGCTGTCTATTTACTCAAAAACAATCACCCACTGAAGGTTTACCAATTCTAGTGGTGGATGAAGAGATTTATCGGCGTTTGCCAACGCTCTTGATCGCAACGGTCGATAAGTTCGCTCAGATGCCCTGGAATGGGGCGGTTCAAATGCTGTTTGGACAGGTTGAAGGCTATTGTCAGCGGCATGGATTTGTATCCCCCGAATTCCAGAAGGATTGTTCCAGTAGTCACCTTGCCAAATACGGTCAGCCCCTAGCGAAAACTCTTCCCCACAACCCGTTGCGTCCACCCGATTTGATTATCCAGGACGAGCTACACCTGATTAGTGGACCGCTGGGAACACTGGTCGGTCTATATGAAACGGCTGTTGATAAGCTTTGTTCCTGGATGGTAGACGGTAAAACCGTTCGTCCCAAAGTCATTGCTTCAACCGCAACCATTCGCCAAGCTCGCGAACAAATTCATCACCTTTTCCTCCGCCAAGTGCAGGTCTTTCCGCCGCAAGGCTTGGATGTCACCGATAATTTCTTCTCCCTCCAGCGCGAACCAAGCGAGGAGTATCCTGGACGGCGCTATCTGGGCATTTGTGCCACAGGACGCAGGCTCAAAGCTGCACTGATTCGGGTTTACACCGCTGTGCTTGCCGCATCTCAGGCACTTTATGAAAAATATGGGGAAGCCGTTGACCCCTGGATGACAACCGTGGGCTACTTCAACTCCATGCGAGAGTTAGGCGGGACACGACGACTCGTGGATGACGACATCCAATCACGCTTAGGCAAGATGGATCAACGGGGGTTAGCACGGCGATCGCGCATTGAAGTCAAAGAACTCACCTCCCGTATCGCCTCCACCGATATTCCCATCGTCCTGGATGCCCTGGAAGTCCCCTTTAACCCAAATCGGGACAAGAAAACTGATCCTCGTAAACCCATCGACGTGTTGCTGGCAACCAACATGATTTCGGTGGGTGTAGACGTGCGGCGATTAGGCGCGATGGTGGTAACAGGTCAACCGAAGACAACAGCAGAGTACATTCAGGCGACTTCCCGTGTCGGACGAACCTTTCCCGGTATTGTCTTCACTGTCTATAACTGGGCACGACCCAGAGATTTGTCTCACTACGAGCAGTTTGAACATTATCACGCCACGTTCTATAAACACGTTGAAGCTCTTTCGGTTACACCGTTTGCCCCGCGTGCGATCGATCGCGGTCTAGCCGCACTACTTGTTTCATTGGTGCGATTGAAGGGTGTTGAACTCAACAAAAACGACAAGGCTGGACGAATCGATCGCAATCATCCCTACATTCAAGAAGCCGTTGATGCGATCGTGACTCGTGCTGCTAATGTCAATGGACCTAAAACAGGAGAACTGGTCAAGCAAGCTCTAGAAACGAAATTAGATTACTGGTTAAGCCAAATTTCCAAGTTAGAAGGTGGAGCGCAGCTTGGATACCAGTCACAGAAAGATGGAGTAACAAAGGGGTTGCTGGAGCACCCTGATGCTTATGGATTGAAAACCTTCACCTGTCTCAATTCCCTGCGAAATGTGGAACCAACGATCGGACTCATCCTCGACGATCGCATTCCTGACGACGACTTTCGTTCTCCCCAACCCATGCCCAGTTCATCGTGAGAGGTTTTATGGCACAAGCACAAACTCGCAATAAAGTCGGTGAACTGCGTCCTAGCCAAATTCTCTTTTCGGCTGGCATTGGCTCTGTGATAGATCTGCCCAACCTTTCCACAATGGTGATGGGATTAGATGATTGGGATATTACCCACGCCACAGAACTGGGAGAGGAACGGTTACTTGCAGCCGTGAAGCGATCGCTCAGTCATTCGGTCAAACGACTGCTGTCACCACCCCTACCCCCTGAATCCGATAGCGTCCCTAATTTACTCGATGAGAGCCAACGTGTTGGCATTCCAGTATCCCCTTTCCCCACTTGGATGCTCTGTCCAAACTGTCGTCTGCTGGCTCCACTCCAATCCGGACTGTTTGATCTGAAGACCGATCGCTTCCGTCCCGACCAAAACCGCTATATCCATACCAACTGTCCGAGAGGAAAGTTCCCACCCACCGTGATTCCTGCCCGATTTTTAGTGGCGTGTAAGCATGGGCATCTGGACGATTTCCCCTGGCGATATTTCGTTCATCGCGGGGTTGATTGTGGAGGGGGTACATTACGACTGAACGAGTACGGTGTGTCTGGTTCTGCGGCAGATATTGAAGTGAAATGCGATGGTTGCGGTGCGAATCGCCGGATGTCCGATGCCTTTGGTGAACCGGGCAAGAAGTTTATGCCTCAGTGTCGCGGTCGCCACGTTCACTTGCGGAATTTTGATGAGGGCGGCTGTGACCAGCAGATGGTGGGTATTTTGCTGGGCGCTTCCAATAGCTGGTTTCCGATAACCCTCTCTGCCCTCTCGATTCCAACCGCAGTGGATAAGCTGGCGCAGTTAGTTGAGAAGCACTGGACGGTGCTGGAGAAAGCCGTCAGCCTGGAAGTTCTAGCAGCTTTTCGGCTGATTGGGCAGTTGAAGGAGTTTGCCAAGTATTCAGATGCGGAGCTTTGGGCACAGGTGCAACAAAAGCGATCCGCAACCTCAGATGATGGGGACGAGGAGTCAAAGGATATCAAAACTCCAGAATGGCAGATGTTCTCCAATGCTGATACGAGCCTTAACTCGGCAGATTTTTGGCTCACACCTGTTGCCGCGCCCAAAGGCTACGAGTCTTACTTCAATAAGGTGGTGTTGGTTGAACGATTGCGAGAAGTTCGTGCCCTAGTCGGATTCACCCGCATCGAATCTCCTGGAGACTTTGTGGAAACGGGTGAGATTCCCGAAGATTTCTGGGCACCGTTAAGTCGTCAGGAACCAAAATGGGTGCCAGCTACGGAAGTCCGTGGTGAAGGGCTGTTTATTCAGTTCAGTGAACAGGCGATCGCCCAATGGGAAAACTTGCCTCAACTGAAGGATTACAAGAAGCAGAGCATAGAGGCACATCAGCGTTGGCGCACAGCACGTTCCCTTGACCCCAATGCCAATTACCCCGGTGTTCGCTATATTCTCTTGCATTCCTTTGCCCATGCCCTGATGCGACAGTTAGCGATCGAGTGCGGTTATACCGCAGCCAGTCTGCGGGAGCGGATCTACTCGAAATCTCCTCAAGATGATAACGGACCAATGGCAGGGATTTTGATCTACACTGCTGCCCCCGATAGTGAAGGCACATTAGGTGGCTTGGTGAGTTTGGGTGAACCTGCTGCCCTCGGTCGCCATATTGATCAGGCATTAGATCAAATGCGACTGTGCGCTTCCGATCCCTTGTGTGCAGAGCATAGTCCTTTACAGAACCCGAATGTTCTCCATTGGGCTGCCTGCCATGCTTGCCTCTTCAGTCCAGAAACGTCTTGCGAGCGAGGGAACAAGTATCTCGATCGCACGCTGCTTATTCCAACAGTCAAGACCGAACTATCCTCGATCGCCTTCTTCAAGGATCTGATGTGACAACCTTCTCACCCAATCTGCTGGAACAAGTTCGCCAAGTCACTCAGGAGGTGCCCACCTCAACCTTGGACTCCCTGATTAAAGTTCTCATGGCAGCGGAACAGGGTGAACCATTTCAGATGAAACCCAAACTCCTGCAACTCCTGCCCAGAGGATCATGGCGACAGGCGGTGAGCAACCTAGTTGATGTGTGGAAGGCAGAAGCAAGTGAATTGGATGGGAAAGCAATGGCGATCGCTCTTTCAACGGCTGCTCACTGTCAAGCAAAATTGCGTCAGGAATTATCAGCAGAGTTGGTTTGGACAGGACCGAATCCCTCATCCCTTCCAGTGCGGCGAACCGATCAAGCTTTGCTACAACTGATTCGAGCCGCACAGCAGGATCTCCTGATTGTCAGCTTTGCCATTTACAACATCCCTGAAATTGTGAAGGCATTAACGGCTGCGATCGATCGAGGCGTTAAGGTTCGCATCATTGCTGAAACGCCAGAAGCAAGCAATGGCAAGATCGCCTATGGAATGGCAGCCAGCTTTGGTTCTCAACTCCTAAAACGTACTCAGGTCTACATCTGGCATAAAGACAAGCGCCCAGTAGATGAGCAAGGACGATACGGTTCCCTTCATGCCAAATGTGCAGTTTGTGATGGGCAGCATCTGTTCATCTCTAGTGCAAACCTGACTGAATATGCAATGTCACTCAATATCGAGATGGGAGTCTTGATTCACAATTTAAGTCTAGCCCATCAAGTAATTGAGCAAATCAATAGTCTGATCTCGAACGGTGATTTAACTCAGTGGGAGAGTTCTGCGTCATCTTTAGAAGAATTATCATAGTACCTTCTATAGAACCAGCGATCGCACCCAACTGCTGATGAATGTAGCTCCACAAAAGTAATGGTGTAGCTGCCGATTGTACTGCCCTGTTGAATATTTGACACTGCTTGGATCTAGATCGGTATATACAGTTAAATTTTCCACTCACTAGGGAAACTAATTAAATGGAGACAGATAGCATCTAGTGTCGCAGTGGCGCAAATTGTAGTTTCCCTACTCACTAGAGCACCGGTCATGTAGTGCCAGAATGCCATAACCCTGGTATAAGGACAGAAAAGCGTTGAGAGGAAAACCAATGCGACCAGAGTTATGGCATCCCCCAACTGAGTTGTCCGCTGCCGAGCAAAAGATTGTGAAGCTGATCAAGCGGGCAAAATTATTTGTGTTTCTGCGCCAGAACCGACACGAACTGTTTGATGATGAATTTCAACACGCCTTAGCGCAGATGTATGCGGATAAACCGAAAGGGCATCCCCCCATTGCTCCCGCGTTGTTGTGTTTAGCCATCATCTTGCAAGCCTACACTGGCGCATCGGATGACGAAGCCATAGAAGCGTTGGTCATGGATCGGCGGTGGCAGTTGGTGCTCGATTGCCTTGATTGTGAGCAAGCCCCGTTTGCCAAGGGAACGTTGGTGGAGTTCCGTGCCTTACTGATTCACCATGAGATGGATCGGCTGTTAGTGGAGCGCACCATTACTCTGGCGCAAAAACGAGGCGGATTTAGCAGCCGCAGTTTAAGAGCAGCACTGGATTCCAGTCCCTTATGGGGTGCTGGGAAAGTGGAAGATACCTACAATCTATTGGGACACGCTTTGAGAAAGGCATTAAGCGTGATTGCTCGTCAACAGGGGCGGGAGTTGACGGAAATTGCGACGGCAGCAGGTGCACCGATGCTGGGGGCATCCAGTGTGAAGGTTGCACTGGATTTGAACTGGGATGACCCACAGGAACGCCAAGTTGCCTTGGCATTGACCTTGCAAGCCCTGACGCAGGTCGAGACCTGGGTTGCGGAGCAAGCGTTGCCACCCTCATCGGCTCTAACCCAACCAGTCCAGCAGAGTTTGTCAGTCGCTCAACAAATTGTCGCTCAGGACGTGGAAACCAGCGAAACGGCCGTGTCCAACTGAAGCGTGGCGTGAGCAAGGATCGTCGCATTAGCATTGAGGATGCTCAGATGCGGCATGGTCGGAAGAGTAAGCACCAACGAGTTGATGGATACAAACGCCATCTGCTGAGTGATTTGGATTGCGGCCTGATCCGTGCGGTTGGCGTGACGCCTGCTAATCGTCCAGAAGCTAGTGTGACGGATGCACTCAGCCTCGACATCAAGCAGCAACAGGTGCAATTGAGTGAACTCTACATTGACCGAGCCTATCTCAGCAGTTCCTGGGTTAAGCAAAGACCGCCTGAGTTGACCATTTACTGTAAAGCCTGGCCCGTTCGGAGCCGCACCAACCAATTCCCCAAAACCGCCTTTACCTTGGACTGGGACGCGGAGACGCTGACCTGCCCCAATCAAGTTCAGATGCCGTTACGCTTGGGTAAAACCATTCACTTTCCCAAAGCTCGTTGTGCGGCTTGTCCCTTCAAAGAGCAATGCACCAGCAGTAAACAGGGGCGTAGCGTCACCATTCATCCCGATGAACAGTTCCTCAACGAACTGCGACAACGCCAGTTATCCCCGCAAGGACGAACCAAATTGCGAGAACGAACCGCTGTCGAACATGCCCTGGCTCATGTCGGGCATTGGCAAGGCGATCGGGCTCGTTACATTGGGCTGCGGAAAAACCTTTTTGATCTGCGTCGCATGGCGATCATTCATAATCTCCATGTCATTGCCAGACTAGCTGATGCTCCTCAACCCCAAGCAAGTTGATTTGGTGACCGGTGCTCTAGGGAAACTAATTGAATGGAGACCCCAGGAGGTAAAAGTGCAATTGGTATAAGAACGTGTGCAGGCATGCTGGGATGAAGCTTATGTTCGAGCTCCTCATCCCTTGACACTGGTGCGTTCTACCAATGAATATTAAATGTCAAGCTCTTGGAGGTGACGTGACAATCAAGTTGACGGACTAATGTATTGAGACAGCAGAACTCAATTAAGTTTAGATCAACACTAATAACAGCTTGGTCTAAACAAGCATCAGCCATTGAATTAAGTAGAACGAACAAGCGAAAGTTGCGTTGCAACTAGAGAGTCAACGCGACAATTAGGATTCAAAACGACAATCTAAATCGAAATGACAACCTAGATCGAAACGACAATCAGAACCGAAACGACAAAGCTAGATCGAAATGACAACCAGAGATCGCTGCGCTTAGCCCAGAGGATGTCTCAAGTGAGTGAGGGAGATCGCGCTTGGGCAGACTGCTTGCGGTAGCTCTCGGCTTGAATATCAATAATGAGGGCATGATGGACCAGCCTATCGACCGCTGCGACCGTCATCATCGAGTCAGCAAAGATTGTATCCCACTGACTAAACGGTTGGTTGGCCGTAATGAGCAAACTCTTGCGCTCATAACGATGGGCAATGAGTTCAAACAACACACTGGTTTCCGCTTCCGACTTTTTGACATAACCTAAGTCATCGAGGACGATCAAGTCAAAGCGGTCGAGTTTTTTGAGGGCCGCTTGCAGTTGTAAGTGCAGCTTTGCCTGCTGCAGGTGTTGCACCAGGGCGATAGCGGAAAAGAACTTGACGCGTTTACCAAACTCCACCATGGAGCGAGCAATGGCGGCAGCGATATGGGTTTTGCCAACGCCTGAAGCCCCAAAAATGAGGCAATTGTCTGAGCGTGCTAACCAGGAGGGGTCTTCTGCGAGTTGCCGGATGGGTGCAGGATTAAGCTTGGGCACATGGGACCAATCAAAGTTGGAGAGGGTTTTGCCGGTTGGCAGTTGCGCTTCTGAGAGGGCACGTTTGAGCCAACTTTGCCAGCGATGGTGTACCTCCGATTCGCACAGTTGCAGCAAGAACTGGGCGTAGGACCACCCCTCCTGCATCGCTTGTTGTTCGAGGCTTTCCCAATGGTTGAGCATATGACAGAGGTGCAGGCGTTTGAGGTGCAGGCTGAGGCTTTGGTAGGGGCTGACGGGAGGGTGGGTCGTTGTGGTTGCTGGGGTGGGTGGGCAGGAGTTGGTCATAGGTGGATAAGTCGTGTTGGGTCACTTGCAAAGTGGGTAAGGGGGTTGGGCTGAGCAGTTGAAAGTGTTGCTGTAAGCCCATTAACGTTAGGGTCTGCGTTGCCAGTTGCGCTTCGAGATAGTCCGCCACTCTGGCTTCTTTGTCCTTGATGGCAGCAATGTAAAGGGCTTCGACCATCAGCACTGCTGCACTATCAAGGTCAAACTGAGTTTTCAGTTGCGCCCACAACTGACGGTAATGGTCATTGGGCAATAGCTCTTGTTGCCAAGTGCAATACAGGAACGCTCTCGGTTTTCGCCGCAGTCCCTCAATCACATGGCGGTAGTTGATGCAGCGAGCCCGTCGTTTGGCTGGGTCAGTAGAGCGCACTCGTGGCAACTCAACCACCACCTGGTACCCCCAGTAGCCAACGATCCGGTCGTGATACAGGTGTAGTTCTAACGTGCGTCCGATTAAGCGCGATGGCACCGTGTACAGGATAGAGCGCACCTCAATGGTGCTACGGCAACTGACTTTAGCACTAACCACTTCGTAGTCAGCAACTCGGTATTTGGGCAACGGTTGCAGTTGCGGTTTCTCCTGCTCAAACTTCTCTTGACACTGCACGTTTAAGCCAGAAACGGCTGCGTCAATCACCGCTTGATACTCACCGATACTGGTAAAGTCAAAGCTGCCTCGCAGTAATAATGCTTGCTCGATGCGGTTTTTCAGGTGCCCGTGAGGTGCCTCGATGGAGCCGTTTTCGTGGGCAATGCCCCGATTGTTGCGTGTTGGCTGCATCCGGTAATGCTGGCACAACTGGTCGTACAGTTGAGTCACTGCCTGCCCTTTGCCACCACTGTTACGATACGCCGCGCTCAAGCTATCGGTACGATGTTGTTTGGGCACCCCTCCACAAGAAAATAAGGCATTCTGCAATCCCTCCGAGAGGGCGACAAAGCTTTCCCCACCCTGGATAATCTGAGCATACTGCCACCCACTGTAGCCCAAGCGATAGTGGTAGATTAGGTGTTCAAAGCGTTTGCCGTTTATCGTAATCTCAATTCCTTTGAGTTCGCTGAAGTCTGAAAATCCCATTCCTCCTGGCGCATGACGCAGTTCAAACATCACGTCTGGCGATGCCCCATGTAGCACACGCCAATGAGCTACTCGTCGTTGCAACGTTCGCAACACGTTCGGGTATTGGCCTGGATATTGCTGTTGCAGATACTCAAAGAGGGTCATCGGTCTGAGTCGCGGTTGCTGCTGCAACATCGGTTCCAACTCCTCCTCCCAAACGCTTTTGAGTGGGTCAGACTTGGTACGACCTCGTTTTTGTCCTCGTTTCGGTTGATGCTCACCTGCTTCAATGCGTTGCGCCGTTCGCTCTGAAAACTCGGCAACATAAGCCGCATCGACCTGCGTTAAGCCGATTTCTCGTCCGTTCATGTACACTCGTAGTTGATAACTTTTAATTGTTTTTCCAGGCACTATTGGCGTCTCCTTTTCCACAGGAATTGCCCAATAGTGTCTTTCTGTTTGGAGGCACGGTTTGCACTCTAGACTGCAATTTGCGATCTCAATAATGCAAGATGACAACCCGCCAAGGGCATCGCCGTCGCCCGTCATCTGCATTGTCACTTAATAGGATCTGCTTTTGCCCTGTGGTTGGCAATTTTGGCCAGGGTTTTAGTCGGAGCAATGCCGATCGATACTGGGATTCCAGTCCACTGCTTAACGCTCTGACGCATCTGCTGCCCGTACTCGACTCGGTTGTGCTGACTAAAACCCGTTAAGTCAAGTCTGCAACGAATTGCTAGATGGTTTTCACTCAAACCGATCGAAGCCGTTCAATATCTCGGATGGGAGGCGCACCAAACATGCGGGAATATTCTCGACTGAACTGCGAGGTACTTTCATAACCAACTCGATAAGCTGCCTGAGTTGCATCGATCGCCTCGGCAAGCATGATCTGACGGGCATTCATCAGCCTCAGATGCTTTTGATATTGCAACGGACTCATAGAGGTAACTGCCTTAAAGTGGCGATGAAACGATGCTGCCGACATATTCGCCTGTTCAGCAAGCTCCTCAACCCGCAACGGTTGGGCAAACTCTGTCTTGATTTGTTTGATCACATCTGCAATGCGCTGCATGTTGCTGCCAAAGGTGGCAACCTGACGAACGGCTTCCCCTTGTTCATCGGTGAGGAGACGGTAATAGATTTCGCGGATAATCAGGGGAGCGAGAAACGGAATATCCTGCGGTGTATCTAAAAGTTCTGTCAGTCGAATGGCGCAATCAATCAAGGATGGACTGGCATTACTAATACACAAGCCTCTTACAGAGTTCTCTCGCGTATTGATATCTGGATTTGTTTGAACAATAATTTCACAGAGTTGGGCTGGATCTAGATTCAGCTTTAAGCCGAGATAGGGCTGATCGGGTGTTGCCTCGATCATGCAAACGCTCAGTGGCAAATCCACCGACGTTACCAAATATTGAGCGACCCCGTACTGAAAGTCTTCTTCACTGAGCGATAAGTTCTTTTCGCCCTGCACCACCATCGCAAACAGTGGTTCGCTGACATCCTGAATGGTTTTGGAAGTATCGCATCGCACGAAGGCTAAGGGATCGATCGCGGTTGGATAATATCCACTTCTCTCACTGCTCGTATGCCGCTCGATGAGTGCTGCCAATTCTGCACATTTGGCGATCGCCAATTGCCGTTGTATTGGCAAAATCTCTCTATGGGTAGAAGTGGCGATCGCCATTTCATGGCTCAGTGTCTTGCTCGTCATGCTGGTTTCTTGACTGATAGAACACTTCTCATGCCTGCATTATAGGAGACGTTTTCCCTAACCAAACCTTGCTTGAGAGGATCAGGCAATCATCTGCAAGGTCTGTGTATTTGGGCAAAGGCAGATTCAACCTAAGATGACCTCAGGCTGAAAAGCGGAAGGTATTCACTCATCAGGCTCCGAACTCGTGTTGCAAACACAAGTCGGTAAATAACTTTTATGAATGCGAATGAAAAAGTAGTTTTGATCACGGGAGCAAACAAGGGACTCGGCTTGGAGATTGCGCGTCAACTCGCTCAAAAGAACTGTATGGTGCTGCTGGGTGCCCGCGATCGCAATCGTGGAATAAAGGTAGCTGAGATGCTCAAGCAGGTTGGAAATGTTCAACCGATCGAAATCGATTACGCGCGTCCAGATACGATCACACAGGCGGCTAAAACCATCGACGCTGAATTCGGCAGGCTCGATATTTTAGTCAACAATGCAGGCATGGCTGATCCGGCTGATGGTCTGCCCAGTCAAACCGATGTAACCGCTGTTGAACATATCCTGGCGACCAACTTCATCGGTCCGTTGCGAGTCACACAAGCAATGCTGTCACTGATTAAAAAGTCAACCAGCGGTCGCATTGTGAATATGTCGAGCGAACTCGCATCACTCACACTCAATGGTGATCCAGAGTGGAAATTTGCCCAATCCAAGTTGCTGGGTTACTGCGCGTCTAAAGCGGCATTGAATATGCTCACCGTACAGTTGGCATCTGAATTACGTGACACCAACATCAAGGTGAATTCTGCCGATCCAGGGTTCACTGCCACCGACCTCAATCAATTTCGTGGAGAACAAACAATCGGGGAAGGAGCCATTGAACCCGTGCGACTAGCTTTGCTTGATGACAATGGATCGACTGGTGGTTTCTCTGGAAGAAATGGTGAACTTCCCTGGTAGATATACCTTACAAGCGCGAGGTTTTTTATGAAAGTTGCGATCGCACTATCTCGACAGACTGTGTATTGGAGAAAAGTCGTCAACAAAATAATCGCTGCCCTGGGATGCATGTTTATTACGCTACTCATTGTGTTTCTACCTGCAATCACTACTGCACAAACTCGACCAGCAACAATTGCACCACAAACTCAACCAGAACAGAGTCGCCGCGAACGAGGCAATCAAGTTATCAATAAGCTAACCAGCGGGGCAGGGCAACCTGTACTCGATGCCCTCCGTCAGGATTTCCCATTTCTTGCAGATGCGATCGTTGATTATTCACTCGGTGAAGTCTGGTCGCGTCAGGGACTAGACGATCGCACCCGTCAGCTTGCCACCGTTGCCGCCTTTGCCGCCGCTGGAAATCTGCCACAACTAAAGATTCATGCAGGCTATGCCCTCAGACTTGGCGTAACGCAAGACGAACTTAAAGAAATCATTTACCTAACCACAGTAACAGCCGGTTTTCCGCGCTCGATTGATGCGGCACAAGCCATGAGAGAAGTCTTCACCGCGCAATAAAAGCGTCTTAGCACTACAAAACAAGTTCACTCCACAACTGCAAAATAACCAGGAGATAAGACTCATGACGACCCATGAAAACACCCAAAAAGTTGTGCTGATTACAGGTGCAAGTAGCGGCATTGGTGAAGCAACCGCCAGATTACTGGCTCGCAACGGTCTACGAGTTGTGTTGGGCGCACGGCGTACCGATCGCCTTGAAGCGATCGCCTCCGAAATCCGTGAGAAAGGGGGCGTAGCAGAATATCGTGCCCTGGATGTCACTAACCTCGAAGACATGCAAGCCATTGTTGAGTTTGCAGAAAATAAGTTTGGTCATCTGGATGTCGTAGTCAACAATGCAGGTATCATGCCACTCGCCAAGCTAGAGGCATTAAAGATCGACGAGTGGAACCGCATGATTGATGTCAATATTCGCGGTGTCCTCCACGGCATCGCGGCTGCCCTCCCTGTTTTCAAGCAGCAACAGTCTGGACAGTTTGTAAATATCTCCTCCATTGGTGGACACATCGTCTATCCGACAGCAGCCGTGTACTGCGCAACCAAGTTTGCCGTCTGGGCAATCTCTGAGGGACTGCGGCAGGAATCGACGGATATCCGGGTTACGATCATCTCGCCCGGAGTGACCCAATCTGAACTTCCCAGCACCACCACCGACGCTGAAGCAGCGCAGTGGTTAGAGGAATTTCGTGGAGCCGTAATTCCACCCGATGCGATCGCTCGTGCCATTGCCTTTGCGATCGAGCAGCCCGCAGATGTAGATGTGAATGAAATTATTGTCCGACCGCTTGGGCAGCCCAGTTAAACCAGATTGCTTTATTGCTAGGAGAGTATGCAATTGAACAACGGGGTGAGTTTTATGACGCCCAACAGATCTGGGTATCCGCAGGGTAAGCCACCTCTCTGTCTGGACGATTCCGTTTTGAGTGTGAGGCAGTTCTTCTAAAATCTAGACATCAATATAATGGGCGGTATGCTTATGCACCGCATCAGGAGAGAGTCGGATGATTGACCTGCCTGGAATTGCTATTCAAAGCAAGATCTATGAGAGTCCAACCTCTTTAGTGTATCGGGGTATCCAAATGTCTGATGGGCGGGCAATTGTGGTCAAACTGCTCAAGCAGGATTATCCCTCTCCTCAAGAATTAACGCGCTATAGACAGGAATATGCCATTACCCACTCTCTGAATCTGGAAGGGGTAGTCAAAGCATACAGCCAGCAAGACTACCAACGCACGTTGATTATTCTCTTAGAAGATTTTGGTGGAGAGTCGCTGGAGCAATGGATGCGGCAGCAATCAAGTTTCTGCCCCATGTCCTTACCTGCATTCCTGCAACTGGCGATCGCACTCACCGATATTTTGGGCCGTATTCACGCCAACAATATCATTCACAAAGATATTAATCCTGGAAATATCGTTTTTAACCCAGGTACTGGCGTTGTTAAAATTATTGACTTTGGAATAGCTACCCGATTTAATCGCACGAATCCAACCTTCAAAAGCCCTCATCGTTTAGAAGGCACATTAGCCTACCTGTCTCCAGAACAAACCGGGCGAATGAATCGCTCACTTGATTACCGCACTGATTTTTACTCGCTTGGAGTCACGTTTTACGAACTTCTAACAGGACATCTGCCGTTTGAAGCAACTGATGTTCTGGAGTTAGTGCATTGTCATATTGCGAAACAGCCGATTCCGCCGCATGAGATTGGTGGTGTAGGGTTCGGGGTGTGGGGTGTAGAGGATGCGTTATCATCCACAGCTAATGCAATTCCTGAAGCGGTTTCGGATATTGTGATGAAGTTGGTGGCGAAAAACGCAGAGGATCGCTATCAGAGCGCCTGGGGCATTAAATCGGATTTAGAACGCTGTTTGCATCAACTTGAATCAACAGGGCAGATTCAAGCCATTCAGCTAGGGCTGCAAGATATTTCTGATCAATTTCACATTCCCCAAAAACTCTATGGACGTGAAGCAGAACTTGCAACATTATTGACAGTATTCGACAAAGTAACAGGGGGAGACGCGGAGAGTGAACAAATTGACCCCACACCCCACACCCCACACCCTACACCCCTAATGCTAGTCTCCGGCTATTCTGGTGTTGGCAAATCTGCGTTAGTGCAGGAACTCTACAAACCAATCACAGCAAAACGCGGCTATTTTATTTCTGGCAAGTTTGATCAGTTTCAGCGCGATATTCCCTACAGTGCGATCGCCCATGCCTTGCAACAATTGGTGCAACAACTGCTGGGTGAGCCTGATGAGCAATTGCAACAGTGGCGATCGCGTCTACTATCAGCGTTGGGCAGCAACGGACAACTCATCATTGATGTGATTCCCGGAGTAGAACTGATTATTGGCAAGCAACCACCCGTACTAGACATTGGGGCAACGGAAGCTCAAAACCGTTTTAATCGAGTCTTTCAGCAATTCATTCGAGTATTTTGTGCCAAAGAAAATCCTCTAGTGATCTTCTTAGATGACTTGCAGTGGATAGATTCGGCAACGCTGAAGTTAATTGAACTGATGCTGCTGGATGAGCAAACCAAATCTCTATTTTTAATTGGAGCCTATCGAAGCAATGAAGTCAATTCAACTCATCCACTTGCATTAGCACTGGAGAGGCTACGGCAACAAGAAGCGATACTTCAGGAGATTGTTCTAGCACCCTTAACCCTAGAACCGTTAACTCAGTTGGTTGCCGAAACGCTCCATCAAGAGATGAAGGCAGTTCTTCCTTTGGCTGAATTAGTACTGCGTAAAACAGAGGGCAACCCTTTCTTTGTTGGTGAATTTTTGCGATCGCTGTACAGTGAAAATCTCTTGAGCTTTCATGCAGAACACTTGAGCTGGCAGTGGAACATTGATCAAATTCAAGCTCTGAATATTACCGATAATGTGGTGGAGTTGCTGTTGATCAAGTTAAAGAAACTACCAGAGATAACTCAGCAGTTTCTTCGACTCGCCGCTTGCATTGGGGCTGAGTTTGATTTAGAAACGCTAGCGATTGTATGTGATCAATCACCGACAATTGTTTTTCAAAGCTTGTTAACAGCAGTACAGCTTGGATTCATTCAACCGCTTTCTGAATTAGACGAGAATTTGTTAGTTCGGGAGTACAAGTTCTTACACGATCGCGTTCAACAAGCTGCCTATACCTTGATTGATGAATCGCAGAAACAGGTGGTTCATCTGCAAATCGGTCGCAATCTGCTGGAAAAAACGTTGCCAGAGGAGTTATCAGAGCGGTTGTTTGAAGTTGTGGATCATTTCAATCATGGAATTGAGTTGGTTGCTGATCAATCTGAGCGAGATGAAATTGCCAGATTAAATCTAATTGCAGGTCAGAAAGCAAAAGGGGCGATCGCCTATCGTGTGGCTGAAAAATATTTAGCGGTAGGACGAGCATGGCTGGCAGCTTATAGCTGGCAAACTAACTATGACTTGACCTTGGCGCTGTATATAGAAACTACAGAAGTCGCATATCTATGCGGTGAGTTTGATCAGGTAGAGACTTCGGTAGCAATCGTTCTACAAGAAGCTAAAACGGTGTTTGACCTTGTGAACGTTTACGAAATCAAAATTCAAGCATATATTGCACAGGGGCAGCCCTTGCAAGCAATCAAGACAGCATTACAAGTTTTGCCACAGTTTGGAATTAAGTTTACCGAATCACCAAATCAGCTAGATATTCAGCTTGAACTGGACGCAACCTCGCGACTCTTTAGTGATAAATCGATCGAAGACCTGACTCATTTACCGGAAATGAGCGAACCGAATAAGTTAATAGCAATGCGAATTTTATCCAGGATTATGATTGCGTCCTGGATTGCTGCTCCTGAATTGATGGTATTACTGGTCGCTAGACAGGTCAGTTTGTCGATAGAGCATGGAAATGCGTTTTCATCTCCCTTTGCATATGCCAACTTTGGATTAATTCTCTGTGGAAAGAGCGGAGATATCGAGACTGGTTACGAATTTGGAAAACTGGCTTTAAGGTTGTTGTCCCAGTCTAATACCCATTCACTTACCGCCAGGACGTTGCTCATTGTAAATACTTTCATCATTCATTGGAAAGAGCATGTGAGGAACACGTTCCAGCCATTGCTAAGAGCTTACCACAATGGGCTAGAGACTGGAGACTTGGAGTATGTCGCCTATGCTGCACACGCTTATTGCTTCAACTTTTATGCAGTTGGAAATGAACTCACAGAAGTTGCACGAGAGATAGCAAAATACAACGAAGCAATCTGCCAAATTAAGCAGGAAACGGCGCTAACCTGGAATCGAATATTTCAGCAGATGGTCGCAAATTTGATGGGTTATTCAGACAATCCAATTTGTCTCATTGGTGAGTTCTACAATGAGGACAATCAATTAGCACAACATGAAGTCGCAAATGATGGAACTGCAATCTTTGATGTCTATGCCAATAAACTCTTTCTATGCTACTTCTTCTCCGAGTATGCTCAGGCAGTTGAGAATGCAGCGATAGCAGAACGATATTTAGCCCAAATAGTAGGCACCTCTTTTATTCCTTTTTACTACCTCTTTGATGCTTTAGCAAGACTAGCAATATATCCTGAGAGCAGCGTTCAAATACAGGCGGAAATTCTAGAAAAAGTTGCTGTCAACCAAGAGAAAATGGAGTATTGGGCGCATTATGCGCCGATGAATCATTTGCATAAATATCATTTGCTGCAAGCAGAGACCGCACGAGTTTTAGGTCAGTTGCTTGAGGCAGAGGAGTTTTATGAACAAGCGATTCAAGGGGCTAGAGACAATGAGTATCTTCAAGAAGAAGCGTTAGCCTATGAGTTAGCTGCCAGATTTTACCTGGAGCGGGGTAGGGAAAAGTTTGCCCAAACCTACATGAAGGAAGCACACTACTGCTATGAACGCTGGGGAGCGATCGCAAAGGTTAATGATTTAGAAACTCGTTATCCACAATTCTTTGCTCAACCATCAAGTATGCCTGATGCACTAGACCTTAAAGCATCTAAAACCACTTCAAACACCTCACACGTCGCTTTCGATTTAGCAGCAGTGATGAGAGCATCACAAGCAATTTCGAGTGAAATTGAATTGGAACGGTTGCTCAATTCCCTCATGCAGATTTTAATTGAAAATGCTGGGGCACAAACTGGATGCCTGCTCCTGGAAAACTCAGGAGAATGGGCGATCGGAGCTTCGTGTGAACTGAATGATGGTGAGAACATTTTGACACAAGTGTTGCAATCGGTTCCCATTGCAAATCGCTTATGTGAATCAATCATTCAATATGTGATCCGGACTCATGAATTCGTTATTCTCAATGATGCGGCTCGTGAAGGTCATTTCATCCATGATCCCTACATTCAACAGAACCAAACGCAATCACTTCTTTGTTTGCCGTTGTTGAATCAAAGTAAGCTCATCGGTGTGCTGTATCTAGAAAATCAATTAACAACTGGGGCATTTACACCAGAGCGATCGCAAGTTCTAAATTTACTCTCTACCCAAGCCGCGATCGCGATCGAAAATGCCAAACTCTACTCAAAGCTACGCGCGAGTGAAAGTCGGATGGCTCAATTTCTCGAAGCAATCCCGGTAGGGATTAGCATCGTGGATGGGGCGGGTCGCCCTTACTACTTCAACCAACGAGCAACTCAGCTATTGGGTAAAGGGATTGATCCGTCTCTGATACCCAATCAACTTGCAGAAGTTTATCAAACGTATCTGGCGGGAACGGAGCAAAAATATCCGACTGAGAAAATGCCAATTGTCCGGGCATTGAGTGGCGATCGCACCTCAGTTAACGATATGGACATTCGCCAAAACAACGTAACTATTCCAGTTGAAGTATGGGGCACTCCTATCTTTGACGAACAGGGTAAGGTGACCTATGCGATCGCAGCCTTTCAAGACATCACCCAGCAAAAACAAGCTGAACAGTTGTTAGCTGATTATAATCGCACCTTAGAGCACCAAGTATCAGAACGAACGGCAGAGTTACAAGAAAGCGAAGCAGAACTGCGCGCTCGTGAACAAGAATTGCGGCTCATTACAGACGCTCTCCCGGTTGCTATTGGTTACATCGATGCTGAGCAACGCCATCGCTTTGTCAACCGCACCTATGAGATTTGGCGTAGCTGTAGCCGAGACGAAATTTTAGGCAAGTCTATTCGTGAGCTGGTGGATGATACAGCGTATCAAGTGCTGGAACCGTATGTTAATCAAGCGTTAGGGGGACAAGCGACAACGTTTGAAGCAGAAATACTCCTGCCAACAGGCAAAAAGTACTTGAGTATAACCTTAATTCCTGATTTTGATGCAAATGCTCAAGTCATTGGATTCTATGCTCTAAATACAGACATTGGTCATCACAAAAAAGCAGAAAAAGTGTTGCGCCAGTCCGAGGCTCAGTTTCGGGAACAGGCAATCCTCTCCGCTTTTCGCGCCGATGTGGGCAGTGCCCTTGCTCAAAGTGATAGATTGTCCTTGATGCTGCATCGCTGTGTGGAAGCCGTTGTTAAGCACTTTAATGCTGCATTCGCCCGGATTTGGACGCTCAATAAAGACGAGAATATTCTGGAGTTACAAGCCAGTGCGGGAATGTATACCCGACTTGACGGCACCTACAGTCGAGTTCCCGTAGGTAGCTTCAAAGTTGGACGCATTGCTCAGGATCGCTGTCCTCTGTTGACCAATAATGTGTTCTGCGAGTCATCCATTGATCAAGAATGGGCAGAACGAGAAGGCATGGTGGCATTTGCGGGCTATCCCATCCTGCTGGAGGAGCAGCTTGTTGGCGTGATCGCAATGTTTGCCCGACATCCCATTCCGTCATCCAACTTTGAGGCATTGGAGTTTGCGGCTCACGAGATTGCATTAGGAATTAGACGCAAACAGGCAGAAGTAGCCTTGCAAGCCTCTGAAGCCGAACTGCGCGATGTCTTTGACGAGCTTCGCTTACGAGAACAGGAATTACGGCTCATCACAGATGCTCTACCTGTTTGTATTGCTTATATCGATGCTAACCAGCAGTATCGCTTTGTCAACCACACCTACGAGATTTGGTGTTGCTGTAGTCGGGACGAAATTTTGGGTAAGTCTATTCGTGAGTTTGTCGGCAATGCCATGTATTTAATGACTGAACCCTATATTAACCAGGCATTAGCAGGACAAACGGCAACCTTTGAAGCCGAAATGTCTTTACCATCAGGCAACAAATATATCAGTACAACCTTAATTCCCAACCTGGATGGTAAGGCTCAAGTTATCGGATTCTATTCTCTCAACGTAGATATCAGCGATCGCAGACGTGCCGAAGAAGCCTCAATTTTAGAGGAACGTAACCGCATGGCGCGAGAAATTCATGATACGCTGGCACAAGCCTTTACGGGGATTCTAGTTCACATGGGAACCGTTTCTCGATTGGTGAACACTAACCCTGACGCAATTCAAACCCACATTAATACGGTGCGAGATCTGGCTCGCAGCGGGCTAACAGAAGCGCGCCGGTCGGTTGCAGCACTCCGTCCTCAAGCGCTAGAAGATGGCAATCTCTGGACAGCCCTAGAACGATTTGTAGCAACGCTGCAATCTTCAACTGAAACCAGCTTGATTTGTGAAATTATCGGTACTCCCTATGTCCTACCTGCTGAAACGGAAAACAATCTTTTGAGAATTGCACAGGAAGCATTTACAAACGCTATCAGGTATGCCAACGCAACCGAAATTCGGATTGAGTTAGTGTATGAATCGACGCAATGCTTCTTGCAAATTAGAGACAACGGACAAGGATTTGCAGCCAACCCTACAATTCTAAATCGAGGGTTTGGCTTAATGGGAATGACCGAACGAGCGGAACGCATTGGGGCACAACTTTCAATCGAGAGCCAATTGGGGCAGGGAACCGAAGTTGTTGTGGTGATTGAGGTGTAGGGTATGGGGTGTAGGGTGTAGGGTATGGGTAAATTGGAAAGTTACCGTGATTTGGAGGTTTGGAAAGTATCAATGCAGTTAGCAAGGGAAGTTTATCAATCGACAGAAGGTATGCCGAAACATGAACTATATGGATTAACGTCTCAGATTCGTAGAGCAAGCGTTTCTATACCTGCAAATATTGCTGAGGGGTATGGACGAAATTACCGTAAGGAATACATCCAGTTTCTTGGTATTGCTAATGGAAGTCTCAAAGAACTGGAAACATTGCTTCTCCTGGCTCATGATTTGGATTACATTGACGATATTACCAACTTAATGAGTTTGTGTGAAAGTGCAGGACGCCTACTCAATCGCCTTCGCCAAAGTCTTCAAAGATCTACAGGCAGTAATTAAATCTCCACATCCTACACCCCACATCCTACACCCCATGCCTCACACCCTACACCCTATACCCCACACCCCTATTCAGGTTCTGATTGTTGATGATCACGCCATTGTTCGGCAGGGTTTAGCCGCAATGATTGAGAATGAACCGGATATGACGGTGGTAGGTCAAGCAGGGGATGGACTGGAAGCGATCGCCCTCTATCAACAGCTACAACCTGATGTCACCTTGATGGACTTACAAATGCCGCAGATGAGTGGTGCTGATGCGACGTTAGCCATCTGTGCTGAATTTGCCCATGCTCGCATTATTATACTAACCACGTATGATGGCGACGAGGATATTTATCGAGCATTACGTGCCGGAGCCAAGGGCTATTTACTCAAGGATGCCGAACCCGATGCACTGCTCAGTGCGATTCAGATCGTTCATAGTGGGCAACAATATATCCCTTCTGAAGTGGCTGCCAAGTTAGTGGAACGGATGAATATTCCAGAATTGAGCGATCGCGAACAAGAAGTTGTGCGTCAGATGGCGCTGGGTTTGAGTAATCATGATATTGGTGCGGCTTTGAATATTACCGAAAGTACGGTCAAGTTCCACATCAACCGAATTTTGAGCAAATTAGGCGTGAGCGATCGCACACAGGCGGTGATTACGGCACTGAAGCGGGGACTGGCTAAGTTGTGACAGCGATGAGAACTGAACTTAAGTTCGGTTGAGATCTCGTTGCAGAGAGAGTGAGCGGCTGTTGTTTCATGCCCTTAAACACCCAACTTTGAGTTGACGACAAAACTGCATTCATTTCATAAGCTAAAGGCATCCAAACAATGGAGGTGGCAGGAACCACAGACAGGAATCATGGTAATCATTTAATGCCGTGAAAACTCCCTTTGCTCGTATGTCCGATGATCTGATGAATCAAAATAGTCATCTTAATCAACTCCTGGTTCTACCCTCACAACGGGATCACTACCAGGGAGTGCTCAATGCCTCAATCGTACTGGTGGAGTATGGAAATTACCAATGCCCTCAATGTAGAGAAGTCCATCAGTTGATTCAGGAAATTCAGCAACATTTTAGTTCTGAGTTTCCTGAGGAGAATTGGCTCTGTGTTGTGTTTCGTCACTTTATTGATGAGCATTTAGCCTATCCTCAAGTTCAAAAAGCAGCAGAGGTGGCGGAAGCAGCCGCAGCGCAAGGTCAATTTTGGCAAATGCACGATATGCTGTTCACCCATCAAGAAGCATTGGACGACGGCTATCTTGTCGAGTATGCCAATCGTCTAGGACTCGATATTTCCCAGTTTTTGCAAGATCTATCTAAACAAGTACATATCGATCGGATCAATCAAGATATTCAAAGCGGAATACAAAGTGGAGTGACGATTGCTCCAGCTTTGTTTATTAATGGAATTCGGTATCGCGATCGCTGGAATGTTGAACAGTTAATGGCAGCTATCACTACTGCAAGCTATTAGGCTTTCTGTTTCTCAACCTTTCTACTGAAATTGCAGATGCAATTTTGAGTTCATCATTTTCTTCTAATTACGTTTCTCATTGCAAACAACAGAGAAAGAGAATTTATGACTCACTATGACTACATTGTGATTGGTGCAGGTTCGGCAGGCTGCGTTGTCGCCAACCGTCTGACTCAAGACAGTAACACAACCGTTTTACTCCTCGAAGCAGGTAACCCTGATACAAAGCCAGAGATTCACATTCCAGGAGAATGCCTCAGTCTACTAGGCTCTGAGGTGGACTGGGGCTATTTCTCTGAACCCGAACCCTACTTGGATAACCGCAAAATCTTTTGTCCACGCGGCAAAGTCTTGGGGGGCAGCAGTTCGATTAATATCATGATTTATATGCGGGGCAATCCTCATGATTATGACCACTGGCAGTCATTGGGGAATCCCGGTTGGAGTTATCAAGATGTGTTGCCCTACTTCAAGAAATCGGAACACCAGCAGCGCGGCGCGTCTGAATTTCACGGAGTTGATGGGGAGTTGAGTGTCACCGATCCGATCGCGCCTACTGTGGTATCTCAACGCTTTGTAGACGCAGCGATCGCACTCGGATATGACCACAATCCTGATGTCAATGGCATGCAGCAGGAAGGGGCAGGACTTTATCAGTTGACGATCAAAGATGGTAAACGGCACAGTGCTGCGGCTGCTTTTCTCGTACCCATTCTCGATCGCCCCAATTTAACGGTAATGACAGGGGCATTGGTGACTCGCTTGTTATTTAAGGGAACTTGCACTGTTGGGGTGGAGTACCTGCATGAGGGCACACTGCACGAGGTCAAAGTCAACCGGGAAGTGATTTTAAGTGCTGGCGTGTTCGATTCGCCCAAGCTGCTGATGCTGTCTGGTATTGGAGATGCAGAACACCTGAAAGCGATGGGAATTCCGATCGTGGCTGATTTGCCGGGCGTTGGACAAAACCTCCAAGATCACCCTGTTGTGTCTGTAGCACACGAGGCAACTCAGGATTTACACCCAGCAAGCACCAGTAGCATCGGTGAAGCTAACTTGTTTTTGCATACTGAAGGAAATCTAGATGCTGCACCAGATTTACAATTTCTCTTTGGTCCCGTTGTGTTGGTGCCGCCTGGTTATACCCACTCTGGTTTAGGATTCACAAGTTTCGTTTGTTTGACTCATCCCCACAATATTGGCAGTGTCAGTTTGCGATCGCCCGATCCCAAAGACCCACCAATGATTCAAGTGAACTTTCTTCAAAGTGAAGCGGATGTGCAAAAGCTGGTTATCGGGATTAAATTACTCCGTAACTTGTTCGATGCCAGTGCTTTGGATGAGTTTCGCGGTAAGGAAATCGCTCCGGGTGCCGACAAACAGAGTAATGCAGCACTCGTTGCTTACGTCCGGGAGACTTGCAGTACAGTGTGGCATCCGGTCGGCACTTGCAAAATGGGCACTGACCCAATGGCAGTTGTAGACTCCGAACTGCGGGTGCACGGAATTGAGGGGTTGCGTGTCGTGGATGCCTCCATCATGCCAACGATTACCACAGGCAATACGAACGCACCCACCATCATGATCGGTGAGAAGGCAGCAGATTTTATTAGAGCAGGTCGCACAGCGAAAACAGTTCTCAGCAATGCCCAAAATCCGGCATATTCAGCTATTTAGAATGGCGATCGTCTTTAACCAAGCGCAGGTCATCACGCCCGTCGAGGGTTTGTCGGTCGATATCAGGCAAACAGAACACTCGTCTTCTGTAAGGAATACACAATGGCACTCATTACAACACCATTCGGACGGCATTCCACCGCTGCTGAGGTAGTAAAAGGAATTGATCTTTCTGGCAAACGGGCGATCGTCACGGGAGCCGCATCGGGCATCGGCATAGAAACCGTGCGGGCACTGGCTCAAACTGGAGCGATCGTCACGCTAGCGGTGCGTAATACCGATGCTGGAGCACAAGTCGCGGCTGACATTACGGCTACTACTGGAAACCAGAATATTCATGTTGTTCCGCTCGATTTAAGCGATCGCAACTCGATCGCCAACTTCACCGCTGCCTGGAATGAACCGCTACACATTCTCGTCAACAATGCAGGCGTCATGGCCCTGCCCGAGCAGCGCACACCCGAAGGTTGGGAGATGCAGTTTGCCACCAACTATCTGGGGCACTTTGCCCTGGTACTCGGACTACACGACGCTCTCGCGGCGGATGGTGCTGCCCGTATCGTCTCGGTTAGTTCTAGTGCGCATCTGATGTCACCCATTGTGTTCGATGATATTCACTTTATGTTCCGTCCGTATGATCCGTGGCTGGCATATGGACAATCTAAAACCGCCAATATTCTCTTTGCTGTGGGGGCTACTGCACGCTGGTTTAACGATGGTATTACGGCTAATGCCTTAATGCCTGGTGCGATCGCCACGAACCTCCAACGTCATACGGGCGGTCTTAAAATGCCGCCTGAGCGGCAGAAGACAATCGCGCAGGGTGCGGCAACATCTGTCCTGCTGGCAACTTCTCCGCTCCTGGAGGGCATTGGCGGACGCTATTTCGAGGACTGCAATGAAGCTGCGATCGTCACCAGCGGGAACGGCTATATGAGTGGCGTTGCTCCCTACGCCCTGAATCTAGACAACGCCGATCGGCTCTGGGATAGCTCACAGAAAATATTTTCAGATTGCACAACGCCCCTTGAAACCGAGGCTATTACTTAAAAGGAACCAAAATTATGACTTCACGAACAGCTCAAACCACCACTTTTTCTGACGAATCGGCAATCCGTGCTTTCCTTCGCCAGATGATTGATGCCTGGAATCAAGGTAGCGGCAAAGGCTTTGCTGCCCCGTTCAGCGAAACTGCCGATTTTCTCACGTTCGAGGGCACGCACCTTAAAGGTCGAAAAGAAATCGCTGCATTTCATCAGCAAGCATTCGACACGGTTGTCAAAGGAACACGTCTGGAGGGTGAGGTGAATTTCGTCCGCTTTGTGAACTCACAACTCGCGCTCATGCACGTTGTGATCAGAGTAATGCTGGCCGGACAAACCGAAACTTCACCGTCACGAGATTCGCTACCGCTCTACGTCGTAACGAAAAGTGACGAAGGCTGGCAGATCGAAGGGTTACTCAATACCCGGAAGTTAACGCTAGAACGTCAATTCTTCTTAGACGACTTTGACTCACTGAGCGCAGAAGCTCAATGTCAAGTAACCGACTTCGTTGCAGATCTCAAGCGGCAGCAAGCAGATCTAGCACCGATTTAGAGCTGTCCAAATCTTTGGAGCTGAACATGAAAATAATTTCTGTCAATGTTGGATTACCTCGCGAAGTGACCTGGAAAGGGAGAACCGTTAGTACTGGAATTTTCAAAGAACCAGTCACAGATCGAGTCATGGTGCGATCGCTAAACCTGGATGAAGATGGACAGGCAGATCTCACCGTTCATGGCGGAGTTGACAAAGCTGTATATGCTTATCCGTTTGAGCATTACGACTACTGGCGCACTGAATTGCCTGACACGGACTTAACAATGGGCAATTTTGGTGAAAATTTCACCACTACTGGGCTGAAAGAAGAGGACTTGAATATTGGCGATTGCTTCCAAATCGGCAGTGTGGAACTCATGGTGACACAGCCGCGAATGCCCTGCTACAAACTTGGGATTCGCTTTGGGCGAGCGGATATGGTGAAACGCTTTCTCGCCAGCCGTCGCACCGGATTTTACTTCCGTGTTTTGCAAGAGGGCGAAGTCGTCGCCGGAGACACTCTAGCGCTAGTGAGCCGGGATGAGAACAATATCACAGTTGCTGATATCACTCAGTTGTATACCCGTGAGAAAAACGATCCAGAGTTATTGCAACGTGCGACTCAATTAGAAGCATTACCTGAAAGTTGGCGCGACTACTTCCAAGAGCAGGTTCGTCGTGTGAGATAGATCAGCCTGCTGTTAAACAGCACCATTGGACTTTATACACTGACAAGGAGTAATCCCATGACGACATATCGCACCGTTTCGATTGATGGTTTAGACATCTTCTACCGTGAAGCGGGTTCTCGTGATAATCCAACGATTCTGCTGTTACACGGCTTTCCAACGTCGTCTCACATGTTCCGCAATCTCATACCCGCACTTGCAGATAAATTCCATCTCATTGCTCCCGACTATCCAGGTTACGGCAACAGTTCGATGCCAACTGTGAATGAATTTGACTACACGTTTGACCATCTAACTGAGATTGTAGAGAAGTTTATTGACGCGATCGATCTGAAAAAATACAGTCTTTATGTCATGGATTACGGCGCACCCATTGGCTACCGCATTGCAGCAAAATATCCAGAGCGAGTGCAATCTTTGATTGTGCAAAACGGCAATGCTTATGAGGAAGGTCTGCGCGAATTTTGGGAGCCGATCAAGGCATACTGGCAGGAGCGATCGCCTGAGAATGTAGAGAAACTCAAATATCTTGTCACCCTGGAAGCGACAAAATGGCAATACACCAACGGGGTTCGCAATCCTGAAGCGATCAGTCCGGATACCTGGACGATTGATCAACATTTTCTCGATCGCCCCGGTAATGGTGAGATTCAACTGGCGCTATTGTACAGCTACGGCACGAATCCACCGCTCTATCCCCAATGGCAAGAGTATTTCCGCAAATATCAGCCACCGACTCTGATTGTCTGGGGCAAGAATGACTACATTTTCCCTGCTGAAGGTGCTTATTCCTACCAGCGCGACCTGAAAGACGTTGAGTTCCATTTACTCGATACAGGACATTTTGCACTGGAGGAAGAGGGAGAGGCGATCGCAAATTACATCACTCAATTTCTCGCGTCACGACTGCAACCTATTCTTGCCTAATCAACCACTAATGAACACTGCCAAGTTCATTGGCTTAACAGTGATATTTCAACCCATTATTCACTACTTATCCCAAGGAGAACATCATGGTTGCTCAAATCAATTCACCAGCAGTAAACGTTTTAGAAGTCGCAGATGATCCGCGTCTTTCCAGAGAAACGAAGGAATTTTTAAACGTGTTGAATTCAGGGGGTGTGGCTTTAGAAACCTTATCTCCACTCGAAGCGCGTCAAGTCCTTGTGGATGGACAGGCTTCCGTGACCGTCGATCTTTCTGGCATTGAGGAGTCTGAGAAGACGATTACTGCTGACGGTTACACAATTACGCTCAACATCGTGCGTCCTGAAGGAGTTCAAGGTATCTTACCCGTTTTCATCTTTATTCATGGTGGTGGTTGGGTATTGGGTGATTACCCAACCCATAAGCGAATGGTTCGCGATCTCGTTGTGCTTTCAGGATTTGCGGCTGTCTTTGTCAACTACACTCGCACGCCAGATGCTCAGTATCCTCAAGCGATTAATGAGATTTATGCTGCGACCAAATGGGTTGCCGAGCATGGTAATGAGATTGGAGTTGACGGCAAAAATCTGGCAGTTGTCGGCAACAGTGTCGGCGGCAACATGTTAACGGTTACTACATTAATGGCAAAAGAAAAGGGAGCTCCGCACATCAAGCTGCAAATCCTGCTCTGGCCCATTGTAGACGCTGATTTTGAAACGAATTCCTATCACCAGTTCGGTGACAAACGTTTTCTGACCGTACCGACGATGAAGTGGATGTATGACATGTACATCGCTGATCCAGAGAAACGCAAAGACATCTATGCCTCTCCCCTGCGGGCGACTGTTGAGCAACTGAAAGGCTTACCTCCAGCGTTAGTCGTAGTTGCAGAAAGCGATATTTTACACGACGAAGGCACAGCCTATGGGCGCAAGCTCGATGAAGCCGGAGTAGATGTGACGCTCGTGCAATACGACGGCATGATTCACGACTTTGGATTGCTGAATGGTTTAGCTGAGCTTCCAGCAGTTCGATCGCTTTTCGTTCAAGCTGCCGCTGAATTGAAGAAACATCTGCAATAGAAGTTGACCGCTATGGACAATCACATCCCAAGTGCCAAGGATATTGTCGGTCCATCTCCACTGATTGCGATCGCAAACGAACCACCTGCCAAGCTGATTGTCGATCCGCCACTTTCCGAACCTCTGTCTCAAGGTCGCGTCTTCATCCAGTATCGGACGGAGAACCTGCGAGTATTGCCCGTGTTTGGTAAAGGTGCCCTTGATGTATCGCCGCGCGTTGGTCATATCCACATTACGGTTGATGACGCGCCCTGGCACTTTGTTGATACCAGCGGCGAAACGATTATCCTGGTCGGACTGGAACCTGGTTTACACAAGGTGTTCATCGAACTAGCCGACCCCACGCACAATGTAATCACTAGCGAAACCGTGATGTTCACGGTACCCGATTTGAGGCGATGAATCAGCGTTCATCAAATAAGGATTTACCATCATGCAAAAACTAGAAGGAAAGGTCGCTCTTGTTACGGGTGGCACGAGTGGCATTGGTCTGGCTACTGCCAAACGCTTTGTTGCCGAAGGCGCGTATGTTTTTATCACGGGTCGTCGCCAGCCTGAACTCGATGCTGCCATAAGAGAGATTGAAAAAAACGTCACGGGCATTCAAAGTGATGTTTCCAATCTGGAAGACCTCGATCGCCTCTTTGCCACAATCGAGCAGAAGCAAGGAAATCTCGATGTGATCTTTGCCAATGCTGGCAGTGGAGAAATTGCTCCGCTCGGAGCCATCACCGAAGAACACTTTGATAAAACATTCAACACAAACGTCAAAGGTCTGCTATTCACTGTGCAGAAGGCATTACCGCTGCTGCCAGAGAGTGCTTCTATCATTTTGAACGCCTCCACTGCTTCTACCGTGGGTACTTCAGCTTTCAGCGTTTATAGTGCCACCAAAGCCGCTGTGCGATCGTTTGCCCGGAATTGGACACTCGACCTGAAAGAGCGCAAGATTCGGGTGAATGCCATTAGCCCTGGTGTGGTTCCAACTCCCGGGTACGATCACCTGGGATTAAGTGATGAGCAGGTGCAGGAGTTCATAGATAGCCAAGCTGCCAACATCCCTTTAGGACGAGTCGGCACACCCGATGAGATAGCCAAGGCTGTTGTTTTTCTCGCATCAGACGATAGCAGCTTTGTGAACGGCATCGAACTGTTTGTTGATGGCGGTATGGCACAGATTTGAGGTGCCCGAAAGGCGATCGCAAAGAGCAATTAACAACCAAGAGAAAAACAATGAAGATCAACAAGAATGACACCGCAGTCGTCATTATCGATCCACAGAATGATGTTCTGAACGAAAAGGGGTTTCCTGGCACTTGGTCAGTAACAGTGTTAAGGAGAATAGAACCGTTGAGAACATCGAGCATATCTTCAAAGCCGCGAAGCAGCATGGATTTGAGGTTTTTATCTCCCCCCACTATTACTACCCCACCGACTATGGATGGAACTTTGCCGGAACCGTAGAGCGCATGATGTTGGAGTCCAGAGAGTTCGATCGCAAGGGTGCGTTGAGCCTGGATGGTTTCTTAAGATCGGGCGCAGACTGGCTCGATCGCTACAAGCCTTTCATTGAGGACGGCAAGACGATTGTGGTTAGTCCCCATAAAGCGTATGGACCGCAAAGCAATGACCTCGTTTTGCAACTGCGGAAGCGCAACATCAGCAAAGTTATTCTGCTGGGGATGTTAGCCAATATTTGTGTGGAAGCTCACCTGCGCGACTTGATCGAACAGGGATTTGAGGTACTCATCGTTAAGGATGCTACGGCTGCTCCGCAACATCCAGATCTGGGCGATGGCTACAAGGCAGCACTGATCAATTTCGGATATCTTGCCAATGCTGTCTTGTCTACGAATGAAGCTGTAAAAGCGATGGCGTAACGCTAAATCTAGGTACTCCATCTCATTGTGAATGGATCGAGAACTGAGCAGAACATCGTCTTTAACCACATAATGCTCTCTAGAAAAAACTATGAACCAATACATAACCCTGGATACCCAGGACGGCAGTTTTCAATCCTATGTGGTTCGCCCAGATGACCTGCCAGCACCAGCGATTGTTGTCATTCAGGAGATCTTTGGTGTCAATGCTGACATCCGAGACACCTGTCACGAACTTGCTTCGCAAGGATATATCGCCGTGAGTCCAGACTTGTTCTGGCGAATGGAACCAGGCGTTGATATGACAGACCAATCCGAGGCTGAATGGAAAAAGGGCTTTGCTCTCTATACAGCTTTTGATTATGACGCTGGTGTCACAGACATTGCTTTAACAATGGAGATGGCGCGATCGCTGCCCGGTGCCAACGGAAAAGTTGGATTAATGGGCTACTGCCTTGGCGGTCTGATGACCTTTATCACAACAGCACACAAGGGTGCCGATGCTTCCGTTGTCTACTATGGTGGCAGCATGGAAAAGCACCTGGACGAAGCCACCAACATCAGGAATCCACTGCTGGTTCATTTAGGAGAAGAAGATGAGTACATCTCCAAAGAGGCTCAAAAAGACATCATCGAAGCCCTGAAGGACAATGCGTCTACTCAGGTATTTACCTATCCAGGTTGTAAGCATGCCTTTACTCGACACCGTGGCATCAACTACGACAAGGATGCAGCCACCCTGGCTAACGGTAGAACCGCTGACTTCTTCAAGTCACACCTCAAATAGGGAAATTTTGTTTCGCTTTTAATCGAGGGAGTTAGAGCGATATCACCCTTGATAAACTGACGGACTAGTTTGCAAAGGGCATTGTATGCGATCGCATCAGTGAGGAAATTATCGCTTCGACATTCAATGAGATCAACAAACACAAAGGAGAGCACGTTATGAACCAATTTACCCTCAAAAACGGGATACGCCTGCTTCTGCTCGTCACACTCTTTTTAGGAACCACGATTATCACTTCTTTAGGAGCCACCATGAATCCTGCAAGCGCACAAGATATCAAGCCCACCATCGTCCTTGTCCATGGCGCTTTTGCTGAGTCTTCCAGTTGGAACGGTGTATTGTCTCAACTGATTCCGAAAGGGTATCCAACGGTTGCTGTCGCGAATCCTCTGCGTGGAGTTCAAAGTGATGCAGACTACGTCGCCAGCGTCCTCAAGGGTATCGAAGGTGCCATTGTGCTGGTTGGGCACTCCTATGGAGGTGCGGTGATTACCAATGCGGTCAATGACAACAGCAACGTGAAGGCACTGGTCTACGTTGCCGGTTTTGCGCCTGATACAGGCGAGACTGCCGCTGAACTCTCAGGGCGTTATCCCGGAGGCACACTCGGACCAACACTCGCGCCGCCCGTCGAGTTGCCTGATGGTGGCAAGGATCTCTACATTCAGCAGGACAAGTTCCATGCCCAGTTTGCCGCAGATGTGCCCGCCAGTGAAGCGCAGTTGATGGCGAGCACACAGCGTCCAGTCACAGAAGCCGCGTTGAACGAAGCCTCTGGTGCGCCTGCATGGAAGTCTATCCCGTCCTGGTTTATCTATGGCGATCGCGACTTAAACATTCCCGCTGCCGCACAGGCTTTCATGGCAAACCGTACTAACTCAAAGGAGACGGTTGCTGTGAGTGGTGCGTCACATGTGGTGATGGTTTCTCATCCAGATGCCGTTACTGAAATTATTGAACACGCGGCGATCGCTCAGTAAAACGTGTGGGTAATGTTTCAAAGCTGTGGATCTGAGACAAAATTAGAGATAGTCTAATTACCCTCATCCTACCCATGGTTTTAGAGCCGATTCACTGCCCCAGTTGTAATAACACCAACATCGTCAAACATGGAAAATCACCTGAAGGCAAACAACGATATAAGTGCCGCAACCGTGATTGCCCACGTTCTACGTTTCTATTGCAATACACCTATCAAGGACATTTACCAGAGGTTAAGCGCAAGATTAGCGACATGGCAGTGAACGGGAGTGGCATTCGAGATACTGCACGGGTGCTTAACGTTAGCCCAACAACAGTGATTGAAGAATTAAAAAAAAGAATGGTCTCTTGAATCAGTCAATCAACCGGTGTTGGAGCAAGTGGAGAACGGCTTAGAAGCGGTCATGGTGGTGAGGGTGGATGAGGTTGAAATGGATGAAATGTGGAGCTTTGTGGGGTTTAAAGAACAACAACGTTGGTTGTGGTCTGCCCTTGACCATCGAAGTGGCAAGATGTTGGCTTACGTGTTAGCACCGCATGAAGATAGTGCTTTACTGAAGCTCAAAGCGTTGTTGCAACCGTTTGGGTTAACTCACTTTTATACCGATGCATGGGGTGCTTATTTACGATTGCTTGACTCACATCACCACACGGTCGGTAAAGCAAACACACAGAAGATTGAACGCAAGCATTTGACGTTGAGGACACGGATTAAGCGATTAGCGCGTAAAACGATTTGTTTTTCCAAATCGATTCAGTTACATGACATTGTGATTGGATTGTTTATCAACCGATATGAGTTTGGGCGAACTATTTGAGTGATCCACAGATCTAGAACACTACCAGCCACATTCAGGACATTGCATTGATCTCACCCTGACTTCATATTCTCATTATGCAACGCCGAAAAAGTTATCGGTTTGGCGATTCGGATATGTAGTTTACATAGAAGTGAATGGCTTTACGAGAGATAGGGCTATGATCTGTAAAAAGGAACAATGATTGATGATAGATGAAACCTAATCGGGTCGAGGCAGCGGAATGAAATTTCTAGTGTTTCTCTTAACGTTGCTTGCATCCGCTGAACGTGATCGTTAGCAGACTCAACTAACACTTCCAAACATGAATTTGAGGCTCACACAATGAAAATTAGTGCCGTCCAGTTCCGCCCTGTTTCAGGTAACATCGTGTCGAACATGGCGAAGCATTTAGAATTCATTGAGCTTGCCGTTACCCAAGATGCTGACTTGATTTTCTTTTCAGAGTTATCTCTTACAGGTTACGAACCGCACCTTGCCAAGTCATTCGCATCCAGCAAGAGTGCTCCCTGCCTCGACATATTTCAGCAGTGTAGTGATAGACACAATATTATAATCGGAGTAGGCTTACCCATCTCGACAGGATCTCAGGTGCAGATCGGCATGATTTGGTTTACACCAAACGCACCTCGTCAGACCTATGCAAAGCAGCAGTTGCACCCTGACGAGATCTCTTTCTTCGTGCAGGGTGATAAGCAACTTATACTCAGAACAGCTACCCACATATTTGCTCCAGCAATCTGCTACGAATCACTCCAGCAAAGTCACGCCGATCACGCTGCCAATCTAGGCGCAGACGTTTATCTGGCGAGTGTAGCCAAACCTGCGGGCGGAATGGCTAAAGCCATGCTGCATTATGCTGCGATCGCTCGACAGCACAAGATGTACGTGCTCATGGCTAATTGCATCGGACCATGCGATAACTTTGTTAGCGGTGGACAGTCGGCTGTCTGGAACAAGCAAGGAGAATTGCTCGTGCAGATGGATAGCGAATCGGAGGGGATAGTAATGATGGATACGATTAGCAACCAAGCAGCCTGCCTGCGATGCATGACACTGTAGCCCTGAGAACTGCAACCGAACTGGTGGGAGCGGAGTTCTGTTTTGAGGGAGATCACTACCCTCTGATGTTGCCGCCATTGGAGGGTGAGGGGACTGAGGAGAGCCAGGCTCAACGATTAGAGCAGATGAGCCGCAAGACCCAGTTGTGGTGTGATGAGGTGCCGTTTTGAGGAGTGAAGGGGGCGATCGCTTGGGGAAGGGCATTGCAGATGACTCCCTCTGTTGCCCTGTGTACCTTAACAGCCTGTGCCTTTACGGTCTTTTGGGGTGGAGGAGCGATCGCCTGAGTTGTTCTGGGCAGTGGAAGTGAGGGTGATGAGCAGATCTCAGAGCACGTTTGAGAGGAGGAGCGATCGCAGTGATAAACCGATTCATTTTTACCCTTGAGTGATTGTTAGTTGAAAAGCTTTAGAGTTCGTTGGCTTTCTCCGCAGCCAGTGTTTTAACGCTTGTTGTCATCCTAAAGTGTCTAGTTGGCTAGAGAGTCAAGCCTGTTAAATCTTCTCATCGACAACATGAATTGAGTGCGATCGCATCCATCGCTCTCGAATTTTGCCAATCACAATGTAGAGAACTGGCACAACAAATAGGCTCAGAAATGTAGTGACAAAGGTGCCCCCAAAGACGGCGGTGCCTAAAGATAGACGACTGGCTGAACCTGCTCCGGTGGGAAACAGCATTGGGTAAGCACCTAATAAAGCGGCGATCGCAGTCATCAGAATGGGACGCAAACGATCTTGAGAGGCTTCAATAATGGCTTTGGTGAGGGGTAGCCCTTGCGATCGCAACTGGTTGGCAAATTCCACCATGAGGATCGAGTTTTTGCTGGCGAGTCCAACCAGCATCAATAAACCAACTTGACAATAAATGTCGTTATACAACCCACGCATCCATTGCACCGATAATGCACCTAATACGGCTAAAGGAACGGACAGCATGATGATCAGCGGATCAACAAAGTTGTTGTATTGAGCCGCGAGAACGAGGAAGACGAAGAACACCCCTAAGCCAAAGATGAGGGGGGCTTTCCCACCAGATTCCAATTCTTCTAACGAAATCCCAGACCACTCAAATCCCATGTTGGCAGGAATGACCTCAGCCGCCAGTTGCTCCATGAGTTTGATCGCTTGCCCAGAACTATAGCCGGGAGCCGCAGCCCCGTTAATTTCAATGGCCCGATGCAGATTGTAGTGGTTAATGGTTTGCGGTCCTGTGGTGGATGTGATTGTCACCAGATTGCTGAGGGGAATCATTTCTCCCTGGTGCGATCGCACATACAACTGACCGATATCTTCTGGATTGGAGCGAAACTGCTGGTCTGCCTGGACATAAACCCGATAGGTGCGACCAAAGGCGTTGAAATCATTGACATAGCGGGAACCAATGTAGGCTTGTAATGTACTGTAGATTTCCTCAACGGGCACCTGGAGGGCTTCTGCTTTATTGCGATCGACCTCAATTTGTAACTGCGGGGCATTAGCGGTGTAGGTGCTAAAGACTCCCTGTAATCCAGGGGCTTGGTTGGCACGAGTCAGCAGTTCCATCTTGATGTGATCGAGCGTGCTGATGTCGCTGTTGCTCCGGTCGCCCCGATCCTGCAACTGAAAGACAAACCCTCCCGTACTGCCCAGGCTGGGAATGGTGGGAGGATTGACTGCTAGGACTGGCGCTTCGGGAATGCCCATCAACGGTCCCTGTACCCGGCTCAAGATCGCAGAGACGGATTGTTCTGGCGATTGCCGTTCATTCCAGGGTTTGAGTGGAGCAAACATTAATCCTCGATTGGGCGTATTGCCGCTAAAGCCAACGCCGCCCATCGCAAACGTGCCTTGAATCTCTGGCTCTTGGAGTAAGATTTGCTCTGCCTGGGTAACAATCTGCCGCGTGTAGTTGAGGGATGCGCCATCGGATGCCTGAATCAGGTTGATAAAGTATCCCTGGTCTTCCTGTGGCAGAAATGCTTTGGGGACTTTCAGATAAAGCCCTACTGTCAACACCAGTGAGGCAATGAACAGCAGCATCACCACTTGTTTAAATCGGGTGAGAATTTGGAGCGATCGCTGATACCTCCGTCGTAGCCAGTTGAGAAACCCATTGATTCGCTTGGCTAACCAACCGAGAATGCCATGGGGTCTTTCCTGTTCCCGTAATAGGAGTGCAGACAGGGCGGGGGTGAGGGTTAAGGCATTGAATGTAGAGATGGCGATCGAGAAGGTAATGGTTAGAGCAAATTGCTTGTAGAGTTGTCCTGCTGTTCCCGGCAAGAAGCCTACGGGAATGAAGACTGCCATCAGTACAATTCCACTGGCAATGACTGAGCTAAATAACTCTCGCATCGCTTCTGCGGTGGCTCGAATGGGACTTAAGCCCTTCTCTTGAATCAATCGAGTTACATCTTCTGCAACCACAATTGCATCATCCACTACCATTCCTGTTGCCAGTGTTAGACCAAACAACGTGAGACTATTGAGCGAAAAATCAAACAGTTTGACGAAGGCAAATGTACCAATCAATGACACAGGAATAGTTACAGCAGGAATGATAGTTGTTCGCCAGTCTTGCAGAAAAATGAAGATGACTAGAATCACCAAACCGACGGATTGGAAAAGCGTGATCACAACTTCTTGAAAGGAGGCTTCAACAAAGCGAGAGGAATCGTAGGGAATCTCGTAGGTTAAACTCGGTGGAAAGTTTTGTGCCAGTTCCTGCATCTCTGCTTTGACGGCTTTCGCAATCTCCAAAGCATTACTACCCGGAATTTGGAGAATCTGGTAGCCAACGGCGACATGTCCTTTGTAGCTGGCAAACGTACTGTAGTTTTCGGCTCCTAATTCAGCCCGTCCGACATCTTTTAGCTTGACGGTGGTTCCATCCGAATTGGCGTTGAGGATCAGGTTTTCAAACTCACTGGCTTCTTTCAAGCGACCATCGGTTTGTAAGTCGATTTGATACAGTTGTCCATCGGGGGTAGGGGGTTGTCCAATACTGCCAATCCCTAACTGTAAATTTTGTTGGTTCAGGGCAGTAATCACATCCTGAGCGGTCAGGCTACGGCTGGCTAACTGTTGGGGATCAAGCCAAATTCGCATGGCATAACGGCGATCGCCAAATGCAACAACCTGACCCACACCTGGAATACGCCGCAGGGAATCTAAGACATACAAATCCGCATAGTTGCTAATAAAGGTGTCGTCGTAGCGGTCATCTTCGCTGTAAAGTGCCATTGCCAGAACGATCGCACTGGATTGTTTAGAAACCGTCACCCCTGTTTGTTGCACAACTTCGGGTAACTGAGGTTCCGCTTGCAGCACTCGATTCTGTACATCCGAGTTCGCTACATTCAGGTCATACCCTTGCTGAAACGTGATCACAATCCGACTGGTGCCATCGTTACTGCTGGTGGAACTGATGTAGCGCATCCCTTCCACCCCATTAATTTGCCGCTCTAATACGGTAGTCACAGTATCTTCAACGACTTGAGCACTAGCACCGACATAGTTTGCACTCACCACAATTTGCGGTGGACTAATATCAGGGTACTGCTCAATTGGTAACGCTGGAATGCTGATCAGCCCAACAATGAGAATGACCAGGGCACAAACGATCGCAAAGACGGGTTTCTTGATGAAAAAATTGACAAACATAAAACTACTCCAGCGCGATCGCCATTCCTTCTCTCAATGCAAATAGATTGGACGTAATTACCTTCTCTCCTGGCTCCAATCCGCTCAGGGCTTGGTATTCGTTGTCCTCAATGCCGCCCAGTTCTACTAATCGTTGCCGCGCCACAAATCCGGTTTCTGAGGGTTCAGCTACAAACACAAAGGTTTCTCCACCTAAACGGGCGATCGCAGTCGTGGGCACTTGCACTCCAGTTCGTTGATTTTGGACAACACTGGTTCTGACAAACTGATCGGTTCGCAGTTGTCCATTGGTGTTATTAAGCAGAGCTTTTACCAAAACAGACTGAGTTGCACCAGCCGTATTGGGGGCAATGAAGACGATCTGACTCGTTCCTAAACGATTTCCCTGCCCGTCTGTCACATCAACTGAACTACCCATCCGAAGACGTGATGCCTGTTCCGCTGGAACTGAAAAATTGACTTCAAGTTGATCATTTTCTGCAATGGTGAGCAGCGATGTAGACGTATCCACAAAATCTCCTATCTTCACAGGAATGTCGCCCACCACACCTGCAAACGGAGCTGTAATCTGGAAGTACTGAAGCTGTACCTGCTGTTCTTGAATGCGTGCCTGTGCCTCTTGAACGGCTTTCTCTGCCCGAACCACAGATGCGCGTTGCGCCTGAATCTGTTGATCAATGGCTTGTAGGCTGGCTCTGGCAACCTCCAACCGACTGGCGTATTGATCTCGCGTTTGGGCAGAAACCGCTCCTTCACGGGCAAGTGATGCATAGCGATCGTGTTCAACCTGGCTCAATTCCATCTCTGCAACTTTGGATAACCGCTCTGCTTGCAGCGATCGCAACACCGCATTGGCATTATCCACATTCGCCTGTGCTGAAGCCACACTCGCATAGGCACTGTTGACTACCGCTTGCTGTTCAGACGGATCGATTTGAATCAACACTGCCCCAGCCCCTACCCGTTGTCCGGGAGTTACGAGAATGCGGGTAATTTGACCTTGAGTGCGGGGACGTAGTGTGACAGAACGGCGAGATTGCAGATTAGCGACAAATTCTGACCGCTCCTCAATTGTTTCTGCCTGTAATGTGATGGTTTGCACAGGCATCGGAGGCTGTTGCGCCGTTGCAGTGGATTGATCCACTGAAGCCAGCCCACGCCACCAGGCAAATCCGCCACCACCCAATAGCAACATCATAAGGAGTAACCAGAAGGGCACTTTCCATCCTGCTCGCTTTGGCAGGGGTTGAGCAGCATTCTGAGCAGACATTGAAAGTTCAGATGATTTCATGGTTTACCACCGCTCAATCAAAAGTGGATTGACATAATCAGACATACTTTCAACGGACTTGGGTTGAGCATAGTAATGCTGATCAATCCAGGCACGAACTTCTTCTTCAGATAGGGCATGAAAGCGAGTTCCCGTCAGCGGATCATCAATCACCCACCAGGTATTGCCGTTGCGATCGGTCTTCTGCCAAATGAATGGCTCTGAACTGCCTATCAGGGCATGGGCGATCGCTCTTGCTGCCTGATTTAACCATTGATTAGCGTCCTCAAATCGGAGTCGAAAGCCATCAGAATTGTTAGAAGGTATCCATTCTTGTGCCTGACGAGTTTGAAACGGATCAGAATGTGGACTGGGAACAATTGTCATTGGGGAATCTCCAGTATTTAAATGTTGAAATTCTGTAGTGTGAAATTGGAGTTCAGCAGTGATTGGACTCTCCCTTTCACTGAAATTCAGCGTAGATTCTCCGGCTAACTGGAGAGTCAATAGAAATAACAAAAAATCTATGACAGTCTTCAATCAGTTATGAAATGAGTTGAGGGAGGTGACGCAGGCTTAGCCTGCGTCACCTCCCTCAACTCATTTAGGATTGCTATATGAAACGATTTAAATTCGTTCAAGTATTGGACAAATTGTTTCTTCAGGATGTTCAGGAATACTTTCCCAACCTGACAAAAGACCACTCAGTTCTTGTCTCAGAACGTGTAGCTGTTGAATTTGCTGTTCAATATCTTGCAGCTTATCTTCTAGCTTCACCTTGATATGGTTGCAGGGTAAATCACCTTGGTCACGGACATTCAAAAACTCTCTAATCTCTAGCAGCGTTAAACCAAGACTTTGAGCACGTTTGATGAACCGCAAGCGACCAAAAACATCTGAACTAAACAACCGATAATTACCTTCCGTGCGACCAAAGGTTTTCAGCAAACCCAACTCGTCATAGTAGCGAATGGTTTTGATGGGTAGACCACTCTCTTTCGCGACTGAACCAATGCGTTTCAAGGTTTCTTGAGCTAACATGGCAACCTCACCAATGCGATAGTTTGATCCTAAACCCTCCAGTTAGCTAGAAAGTCAAGCCCTATTGATGTATTCTGCTCCAAGAGTTTAATAAGGCAAAGACATCGTATCCAGCATCCAGCAACTGACGAACGAGTAGACGACCAATCGCTTCGGTCGCTGCGGCAACAAAACTTTCATCATTGGTTCCCCTGAATACGGGTGATTCTATTCAGCAGGGCTGTACGGAATTGTTCTAAACTGTCGATTTGCTCTTCTGTTTCCTCCAGTTGAACTAATAGCAGTGCGAGAATTTTGCGATCGCCCTGTAGATGCAAAGCAGGTTGCCATTGTTGAGTTTGAGAAAGTAGGTTATTCATCGGCTCACTCCTAAAATGGGTTGGACTATTCATTACCAGGTCTTGGCTAACTCCATCAAACGGGCGATCGCAGTCTCGGTTGCTTGTTGCTGCATCTCGCCTCCCATTCCCTGATAGGGAACTTCAACATATTCCACATCCCGAATGCCCAGGAAATTCAAGATGAACTGGAGGTAGGGCACACAAAAATCCATTGCGCCTGCTGGTGTTCCGGGGGCATAGCTGCCAGCACGGGAACTGATAATGAGAGATTTCTTTCCGGTGAGTAAACCATTAAAGGATGCAGTATCGCGGTTATATTCGACGGTTCGACCCACGCGAATAATATTGTCAAAGTAGGCTTTGAGATGGGCGGGAATTCCGAAGTTATACATGGGAACCCCAAGTACAATGCGGTCGGCTGCAAACAGTTCGGCAATTAAGGTGTCTGATTCCGCTAGCAATGCCTTTGTCTCTTCCGTTTGGTCAGGTGCTGGTGTTAGGTTGGCTGCAACCCAGTCAGAGGTGATCAGGGCAGGCGGCTGTTGTCCTAAATCTCGCAATTGGTGCTGAGCTTCAGGATGAAACGACTGCCACTGGTAAATGAACTTGGAAGCAAGGGGACGAGAAACGGAACGATCTTGACGAACACTGGACTGAATTTCTAACAGTTGCATGGCACTTCTCCAATGAGGATGACTAAGTACAAAACTGGTTGTGAACCGGATCTACTTGGAATGTTGACGATCGAGTTGAGTCAGAGCGATCGCCACAATTAACACAGTAATCGCGAAGACTCTAGAGAAATTGAGCGGATGAGTTGGAACACCAAACCAACCAAACTGATCAATGTCAGTTTTTGTTGGTGTTTGATACGAATAGCAGGTAACACACCTTAGTCTCTGTGTGTTTGTATCAGATTTAAGCGACTGCCTTCTCAGGATTAAGGTGCTGAGGTGCATGAACTTCAATCACCCCGCGATTCATCTTCATGCCACACATAAACTCATATTCGCCCGGTTGCTCTGGTGTAAACTCAACCGTCGTGGTTTCGGGTTCAAGGTTAACGGCGATCGCAAAGTCTGGAATCAGCAACTGGTCGTAGCAGTGGCTTGGATTTTGGCGATCGAACTGCAAGCGAACCGGATGTCCTGCTTCAACGATAACTCTTTTGGGTTGATAACCTTTAGCAACCGTGACCGTTGCTTCTTGAATACCTGTAGGTGTCATGTTTGCTTCAGTGCTAGTTGCTGGACTGATGGTAGGTTCAGCAGGATGATGGATTGAAGCAACCGAAGGAGTGGTTTCAGGGACAGTGGCAACGGTTGCTGTTCGATCTCCGGCTTGGACTTCGACTACACCTCGGAACATATTCATGCCGCAGGTGAACTCGTACCTTCCAGGTTTGTCCGGTGTGAAGTCGATCGCGGTTACTTGATTGAGTGGTAGATCTTGCGCGATTCGGAAATCAGGAAATCTGATCTCTTCTAAGCAACTGCTGGGATCTTTGCGATCGAAATTCAACCGTACAGGTTGCCCTGCTTGCACCACAATTTGACTCGGCTCATAACCGCCGTCAACCGTAACCGTAACCTCTTGAATGCCCCCTTGCGTTGAAGCTTTCCGCGATTTTGGCTTGCTCAATAGAAACCACCAAAGCTCTAAGCCAATTAACCCCAACCCTCCAGCCGTTACGGTTCCTTTCAGCCATAGCGGTTGGTCAATTCGTTGAAACTCTCCAGTTTGTTTCGTTTGTTCCATGTGATGTTCGTCGTGGGGTGTTTGAGCGAATGCTTCCCCAGATGTGATTCCTAACAAAATACCGAATGCTGTGAGACTTCCGAGCATTGCAGACTGCTTGAACATTTGAATTTCTCCTATACAACTCCGAAGATAGTTCCTGAAATCACGCCAAGTAAAAATCCAATTCCTGCTAATGTGCTGAAAAATGTGATGTGAGTAAACATGATGATTTCCTGGAATGAGGTGATTGGTGATGGTAATGGGCAATAGATCGGACTCTGATTACCAATTACCCATCACCCATTAGCGAACACTGGCAGGCTTAAAGTTGCGTAACCGTAACGCATTCGTCACCACTGAAACCGAACTAAACGCCATTGCTGCACCCGCAATGATTGGACTGAGCAACCAGCCAAAGATGGGATAGAGAATGCCTGCGGCGATCGGGATGCCAGCTACGTTGTAAATGAACGCGAAGAACAGGTTTTGCTTGATGTTGCGAATCGTGGCACGACTGAGTTGAATCGCTGTCACAATCCCTTGCAAGTCACCAGAGATGAGTGTGATGTCACTGGCAGCGATCGCCACATCCGTTCCCGTTCCAATCGCAATTCCGACATCCGCTTGAGCTAGCGCAGGGGCATCATTAATGCCATCCCCCACCATTGCCACCACTTTGCTTTCCGACTGGATACGTTCAACGGTTGCTGCTTTTTGATCCGGGCGAACTTCCGCAAAGACTCGTTGGATTCCGACTTCATGGGCGATGACATTGGCAGTTCGTTGATTGTCGCCTGTGAGCATCACGACTTCTAAGCCCATCTTTTGCAAAGTGCGAATGGCGTTGACAGAGGAGGGTTTCACGGCATCAGCAATGCCCATAATGCCCTCTGCTTTTCCATCCACTGCAATCCAGATGACAGTCTTACCCAGATATTCCAGCTTGTCCCACTGTTGTTGTAAAGCACTGGTATCAATACCTAATTCATTCATCCAACGGTGTGTACCGATTTGAATCCAGTGGTCAGCAACATAGCCTTGAACACCACTTCCGGCGATTGCCTCAAACGCCTGTACATTGGCTAACTCTGCTCCTTGAGCCTGAGCATATTGCACCACTGCTTCTGCTAAAGGGTGTTCAGAGTTGCGTTCCACCGATGCCGCTAGACGCAACAGTTTGAGTTCGTTGCTGTTGGCTGTTCCATTCACAGTGACGTAATCCGTCACTGTGGGTTTGCCCTGGGTGATCGTGCCTGTTTTATCCAGAACGATCGTTTGCAGTTTATGGGCTAACTCCAGGCTTTCTGCACCTTTGATCAGAATGCCATTCTCTGCGCCTTTTCCAGTGCCGACCATGATGGACGTAGGAGTCGCTAAACCGAGCGCACAGGGGCAGGCAATAATCAGCACGCCAACGGTGGTAATCAATGCCATCGTCACATTCCCCATGATGTTAAACCAGAGAATGAACGTGAGAATGGCGATCGCAATCACCGCAGGTACGAACCATCCTGTTACTTGGTCAGCAAGTCGTTGAATCGGAGCTTTTGAGCCTTGGGCTTGCTGCACGAGTTTAACGATTTGGGCGAGGAACGTATCTTTCCCGACTCGCGTTGCCCGGAACTGGAAACTACCTGTTTTATTGATCGTAGCTCCGATCACTTCATCACCCGGTTGCTTTTTCACAGGTAGGCTTTCACCCGTCACCATTGCCTCATCGATCGTGGAAGAGCCTTCCACAATTTCACCATCCACCGGAATTTTTTCACCAGGGCGAACGAGGATGATATCTCCGAGAACCACTTCGGCGAGCGGAACATCCACCTCTCGACCATTGCGAATGACTCGTGCCGTCTTTGCCTGCAATCCCATCAGCTTACGAATCGCTTCTGAGGTTTGTCCTTTGGCACGGTTTTCCAGCAATCGTCCGAGTAGAAGCAATGCAATGATGACCGCAGCCGCTTCAAAGTAAACATCCGGTCGAAGTCCTTGAGCTATGAACCACTGAGGATTCAAGGTGGGGAAGAGGGAGTATAGATAGGCGGTTCCTGTTCCAACGGCGACCAGGGTATCCATCGTAGCAGTATGGCGTTTCAAAGCTTTCCAGGCATTGATAAAGAAGCTACTCCCTGCCCAGAACAGAATTGGAGCCGTGAGGATAAGCTGAAGCCAGGGATCGTGCAGCCACATGGGAATGAAGGGAATGGGTAAGCCCGTCATCGCAGGCAGCGAACCAATCACCAGAACAGCACTGATTACACCACTCACCCATACACGACGGGTTAATTTTTGATTCTCAGCCTGACGTTCTCGCCGTTCAGCATCATCTTCAGGAGCCAGCACATCATCCTGAATGGGCAGAGCCGAATAACCTGCTTCATCCACTGCTTCCTGGATCGTCGCAACATCTGTTTTGCTTGGATCGTAGGAGACTGCGGCTTGTTCCGCTCCAAAGTTGACGCTGCACGCTTCAACCCCAGGAACAGAACGAATTGCTTCTTCAATGTTGTTGGCACAGGAGGCGCAACTCATGCCTCTCAGTTTTAAGGTTGTGTTTTCCATGTAAACCTCCTATGCGATGGTATAGCCAGCATCGACAATGGCTTGTTTGATGGCTGTCTCTGCGGCTTGCGTTTCGACGTTGACCTGTTTTGTTTTGGTGTCTGCTTGAACCGTAGCAGTAGGGTCGATCGCCTGAATTGCTTTGGTAATCGTGTCGCTGCAAGCTGAGCAAGCCATGTTGGGAACTGTGAGTTGAAGAGTCATGATTGAAATCTCTGAATTCGCTATGACTCTATGTTGGAGTGTCTAGCCGACTGGAGAGTCAAGGGGCAGTAGAAAAAATTAAGTGAATCCATTCAACTTATTTAGAAACGAACAAACCCTGGGGTCTATTGCTAGATCAACCAGGGCTAAAATTCTGTTACTTGACCGCTTCTGTCATCTAGCTCAATTGATAATACGCGCTAGTAGTCCACCAAAGGAACTTTGCCTAGTTTAGCGGGTACTGATAAACTGACTCAAAGACTGGAGGGTGTATGAGCCAGAAGAAATATATCGTAAACTT